>NZ_VMLM01000042.1:11864-69686 GCF_013276695.1 Streptococcus sp. 4155 | reverse complement strand
TTGCCGTAGGTATAGGTAACTGACTTCGTCAGTTCTATCCACAACCTCAAAACCATGTTTTGAGCTGACTCCGTCAGTTCTATCCACAACCTCAAAACCATGTTTTGAGCTGACTTCGTCAGTCTTATCTACAACCTCAAAACAGTATTTTGAGCAACCTGCGGCTAGCTTCCTAGTTTGCTCTTTGATTTTCATTGAGTATTAATAGACTTGTTTGGTATCTTGAAAACTATATCATATAGGTGTCGTCATGAATCCTTTTAGCTGATTTAAGGATACAAAAACATAATACTATGACTCAATTGAAATATTAAAATTCAATTTCTGACCACCTAATCCTGCTTCAAATAGTTATCGAACAAGTTTTATGATAGCTACCTTGTTAGGATGCTCTTATTTTTTATCAGACAAAACAAAAGGATTAAGGGAGTGAATTTCCTTAATCCGATAGTCTCTTAAGCCTGACGCTGACCAAAGTCCTTAATCATCTGCTCCATTTCTTGTCGGCTAGGAGTTGTCAACATATACAGGTAATCTCCTTGAAGTTCCGCAAAGGCCGCTGGCATGATTTTTTTAACCTTGAACTGCTGACTGTATTTGGCAAGCAAGTCCTCCTCAGAATAAACATAGTGAGCATTTGCACGGCGAGAAGTAGCCAAACAATACTGCGGTTCAAATTCTGACGCTGGGAACTCTTCTCCTGCTACAATCGCCGCATAGCCTCGGTAGAGGTCCAAGGAATGAGCAAAGTTATAAACATCAATAGTGAAACCACCTGCAGGGCGGTTATTGTACTCAATGGCGATGTAATCATCCCCTTCACGGAAGAACTCAATATGGAAGAACCGTTCTTTCATGCCAAATTCCTTGACAATTGCCTCACCATATTTACGTAATTTAGGATCCATATCCTTGAGAACGTAATAAGAATTGTCCATCTTGTAAATCATGAGATCAAGCGGTGTATAGGCGTAATCAAAGGTTGTTGAGAAGACAATTTTACCATCCTTGTCCACAAGACCATCAAAGGTACAAATTTCGCTAGAGGTGACAAATTTCTCAAAGAAATAAACAGTTGAATGATCCCACTCAGACTTGAAGTGATTGATATCGTCTTCTGTCTCAAGCTTAAAGGTGGCGGCCGCTCCCACTCCATTGTCAGGTTTGGCAATCATTGGAAGACCAATTTCTTTCACAGCTTGATCCACATCTGCTTCCGTCTTGATAACTGCTCCAGGGACCACTGGGACACCTGCTTTTTTGAAAAGCTTCTTCATTTCAGACTTAAATTTCGTCTTTTTAATATCCTCTGGTTTGGCACCAAAAACATTAAATTGCTCTCTGAGTGCTGCGTCCAGCTCAAGCCAGTATTCATTATGAGACTCGATGCGATCAAGCGGGCCATGTTTATAAAAGAGAAAAGCAACTGCTCGTTTGACTTCGTCTATGTTCTCAAGATTGTCAACACGGAAATATTCGGTCAGGCTATTGCGTAAAGGCTCATCCAATTGCTCGTATGGTTCTTGGCCAATTCCCAAGACAGTGATGCCTTTATTAGCTAGTTCAATGGTAAACTGTTGAAAGTTTTGTGGATAATAGGGAGAAATAACAAGGTAATTCATAGGTAACTCCTTTTATAAATAGAGATGACCGAGGAAATAAGGCATTTGTTTGCGCCACCATTCCCAGTCGTGGGCGACATCGTGTCCCCATTCAGCAAACCAGGCTGGAATTTGTTTCTGGTCAAAGGCTTCTTTGAGCTTGTAAAAGGATGGCAAGCCATCTTGTTCCCAGGCACCAAGACCCGTACACAACACAATCTCTGCCTGACGATAACGGTCAATAAACCAGCCGTCGTTCTGGTTCCAGATATAATCTACTGGCGAGTTTTGGTAAATAGCATCATCGTTGTAGTAATCGCCGACAAAGAAACGTGCATCGTAAACACCACTGAGAGCAATCACTTTGGTAAAGACATCTGGATGCTGGAGGAAGAAATTGAGTGCATGATAGGCTCCCATAGAGCAACCTGTCGTCATCATGCCATCAAACCAACCTGTCTTATGCTTGATAAAAGGAATGGCCTCCTCAATCACATAACGTTCGTAGGCACGGTGCATTTCCGCTTGGTCGTGACCATTTTTCCAAGTAGCCAACCAGCTCTCACTGTCCACACTGGATAGGGTAAAGAACTGGACACGGCCTTCCTCGATAAAGGAAGCACAGGCGTCAATCATGCCAAAATCATAGTATTCATTGTGACTGCCACCTGATGAAGCAAAGACCACAACTGGAATTCCAGCATATCCATAACGATTGAGGTACATTTCACGGTTAAGGTGACCACTCCAGTGGCTAAGGTTTTCAATATGCATTGGCTTTCTCCTTTTCTAACTTACCATTTCTCTGCAAAAAATCTCAGAGAGTCTGGTAAATTCTCCGACCAAGGGATTTCACTATGGATGGCACCAGACTGAACTTTTAAGACCAGATTATCTAAGTGTACCCCACCTGCTATCAAATCATGGTAATACCGAAGCGACGAGTCGATATAGGCTTGTTTGATATTGCCAGCCATCAAGGTCTTGTCTGTATCATCCGCTTCTTCCGTTCCCACATAGATGAAGATGCGCTGGTCAGGCGATAGTTGCTGACGCTCGATATAGCGGTTAAAGGCTTCTTGGTGGAGCCAGTTGGCAGATGAAAAGACGCCCAAGCAACCAATTTGGTCTTGGTATTCCAAACCGATAAACTGGGTAATATTGCCTCCTAGTGAGGAACCAATCATAGCCGTATGCTGGCGGTCTGCTTTTGTACGATAGGTCTCATCGATAAAAGGCTTGACCACCTCCATGACAAACTCAGCATACTCCACACCCTTACCACCAAACTGCTGCCCTGGGATGGGAGATTCTTGGAACTTCCAAGCCGCATACTCATTCATCCGCCCCATACCATCATTGTCAATAGCAACGACAATCATGCGACTGATATCGGGATTTCGTTTGATAGCTGGGATAATCTTCCATGAATGACCAATGAAAGACTCCTTGCTATAAAAAACATTTTGCCCGTCATGAAAGTAAACAACAGGATAGGAACGATTCGTGTCTTTCTCATAATCTTTAGGCAGAAGAACACGCACACGGCGCTCCTTACCTGTATAAGGAACCTTGAGTTTGTGTTCTTTCATTTTTAGATAAAAATAGGATTGATTCATTGTCAGAAAACTCTCTATATTCAAAATTTTATCTCATTATATCATAAAAATAGAAAAAAAGTTAGTTTTTTACCTATTTTTTAGAGAAAAAACTAACTTTATTTCCTGATTTTCGCTATTCTTTTGCGTTTTCTGATTAGAGCAGATTGTCAATCAAGTCATCGACTTCATCTTTTTCGGCTTGAGGTGTGATTTCAGTGATCATGATTCCAGCCACTGCTCGCTCAACCAAGCCTTCAACATCCATACGCGCTTCGTACTGCTCCGCATTCTTAATTTTAGGATTTGTTTTTGGACGATCTGGTGCAAAAATGGTACAACAGTCTTCAAACGGTTGGATTGAAATGTCAAAGGTATCGATTTCCTGGGCGATGTCAATGATTTCCAACTTGTCCATGGTAACCACAGGACGAATGATGGGAGTGTTGGTAACAGCATTGATAGCCTTCATACTTTCAAGGGTTTGGCTGGCTACTTGACCTAGACTTTCCCCATTGATGATAACCAAACCATTTCGTACCTCACGAATACGGTCAGTAATCCGCATCATAAAGCGACGAGTTAGAGTCATCAAATAAGCTTCTGGCGCTTTGGCTTTGATTTCCTCTTGAATCTCTGTGAAAGGCACCTCGATAAACTGGATATTTCCGCCAAACTTGGTCAATTTACGGGTCAAGTCCTGCACTTTCTTGAGGGCACCAGGACTAGTATATGGTGGACTGGCAAAGTGAACAGCCTCAATATCCACTCCACGTTTCAAAGCTAGATAACCAGCTACAGGTGAATCAATCCCTCCTGACAGCATGAGCATGCCCTTACCTGAAGTTCCAACTGGCAAACCACCAGCCCCACGAATAGTTTCATAAGAAAGGTAGGCTGCCTCTTCTCGAATCTCCACTTGGAGATTGATGTCAGGACTTTTCATTTGAGCTTGCACATTTGGAATGGCTTCAAAAATAGCTCCTCCAAGCGTTTGGTTGAGTTCACGACTGTCGAGTTCAAAGTTGTGGTCGCTACGCTTGCTAGAAATCTTAAAGGTCATGCCTTCCTTGTAGATGTCCTGCATAATCTCTTGCACAGAAGACTTCAGAACTTCTACAGATTTTTCAACCTTATATACTGGAGAAAAATTTTGAATCCCGAAGACTTGCTTGAGTGATTCTGCTACTGCTGTGTAATCAGCTCCATTGAGGTAAGCATGGGCACGGTCACGATCTGCCCTTACCTTAACTTGGGGATAGATAGACAAAACGTCTGAAATATTATTGCGAAGTTTATTGATGAAACGCATACGGTTTTTGCCTTTGGTTGACAGCTCACCGTAGCGAATCATAATTTCTGAATACTGCATAAATGCTCCTATCTTACTTTTCTAGTTTGGTTGTAAATTAATTTTAGCTTGGTCAAAAACTGCTCGACCTGACTCATATCATTTTCAAGGTCTAGGCTAAGACGCACAGCTGACTGGGCCTTATCTTTATCTACTCCCATGGCAATCAGAGTTCCTGCAGGTTTCCCAGCCTTGGACGAACAAGCAGAGGTCGTTGAGATGAAAATATCATAGTCTTCAAAAGCGTGAACGATGACTTCACCACGAACACCCTTGATTCCAAAAGTCAGGATATGAGGGGCAAAGTCTTCCTCATCTGAAAAGACAAAAATATCTGGATAGTCCAGAAGGGCTTGACGAATCACTGCCTTCATCTGCCCAGTCTTGCTCCTAAAGGTATCTAGCTTTTCCATAGATAAACGGAGAGCCTTGGCTGTCGCTGCAATCCCTGCCACATTTTCAGTTGTCGAACGGTAATCACGCTCCTGACCTCCACCAGTCAACAGTGGCGTAATTTTCTTACCAGACTTGATATAGACAAAACCTACACCACGAACTCCATGGAACTTGTGACTAGAGAAAGTCGCAAAATCCACTCTATCAGTCAGATATTTTTCAGTTGGAATCTTAGCAAGTGCTTGAACCGCATCAACATGGAAGGAAATAGTCGGCTTATCTGCCAATAGTTTTGAAATAGCCTCAATGGGCTGAACAGAGCCAATTTCATTGTTTACTGCCATGATAGAGATGAGGGTCGTATCAGGTCTTATCAAAGCTCCTAGAGCCTCAACATCCACAAATCCTTTCTCATCTACTGGAGCAAAATCCACTTCAAAACCTTGATTTTTCAACCAAAGTGCTGATTCTTTGACTGCTGGATGTTCAATGGCTGAAACAATGATGTGCTTGCCAAACTGGGCTTTTTCAAAGGCCACACCCTTGATGACCCAGTTATCCCCTTCTGTCCCACCAGAAGTAAAGAAGATTTCATCGCTTTTCTTACCGATTAAATCTGCAATCTGTTGGCGAGAAGCGTCTAAGATTCGTGTTGCCTGGTCCCCCAAACGATGGAGACTAGATGGATTTCCTAAAATTTTTGAAGCGACCTGCATATAGGTTTCAAGGGCTTCAGGATAAGGCTTGGTCGTCGCCGAATTATCAAAGTAAATCATGTTTTCTCACGCTTTCTAAAATCACTCCTTCTATTGTATCATGAAACGGAGCCTGCGACAAGAAAGGGCAATTCCTCTTTTTTTAAGATTTTTTTTAAAGAAATGCGGTATAATAAATTTTAATCAAAGGAGAAAATGTATGTCTAACTATCGTAGAACTTCAAAACCGAAAACAGAACATATCAAAAAAGGCTTTACTGTTTTTCAAAAAACCATTACTACTATCGGTAGTATCCTCGGCTTGATTACTGCGACTATCACGATTATGAATGCCTTGGATAATAATAAAAATACCAAAAAAGAACCTACGACAACACCGACGACAACCATTGTCAAAGAAATTCAAAAGGAATCCCCTCAGGAAAATACTAGTCCCAATAAGGAAAATAATACTAGTCAAGAAAAAACACAACAAGAGGAAACGCCAAAATCTAGCGTCAAGGAAGAGAAAAAAGAAGATCAGAAAACAGCAACTCAGGACTCTACTACACCTGCTACAAGTAAACCTGCCACTGAAAATGAAAAACAGCCCAATACTCCAACTTCAGAAAATAATACTCAATGAAAATCAAAGAACAAACTAGGAAGCTAGCCGTAAGCTGCTCAAAACACTGTTTTGAGGTTGTAGATAAGACTGACGAAGTCAGTCACATATATACGGTAAGGCGAAGCTGACGTGGTTTGAAGAGATTTTCGAAGAGTATAAAAGTAATCAATAGCCAATAAAATAGCTCCCTCCAAACTTGGAAAGAAGCTATTTTTTTATTGTTCCAATACTTTTCTTGGTTTGGTACCTTCAGCTGGACCGATGACACCTGCCATCTCCAGTTCTTCCATGAGGCGGGTCGCACGGTTAAATCCAACTGATAAGCGACGCTGAATCATAGATGCGCTGGCTTTCTGGGTTTCGATTACCAAAGCCTTGGCTTCTTCAAAAAGCGGATCACCACCAGATTCACCATCTGAAAATTCACCGTCGTTTTCAGAAACCTCACCTGGATCAAAACTATCATCGTAGTCCGCATCTGCCTGAGCCTTGATGAAGTTCACAATGCGCTCAACATCGTCATCCGAGATAAAGGAGCCTTGGAGACGAACTGGATGATTTTCATCAATCGGTTTAAAGAGCATGTCTCCTCGACCAAGAAGTTTTTCTGCTCCATTTTCATCCAAGATCGTACGGGAGTCTGTCCCTGATGATACCGCAAAAGCCACTCGAGATGGGACATTGGCCTTGATCAGACCAGAGATGACATCAACGGAT
Source organism: Streptococcus sp. 4155 (assembly GCF_013276695.1). NCBI lineage: Bacteria > Bacillati > Bacillota > Bacilli > Lactobacillales > Streptococcaceae > Streptococcus > Streptococcus sp. 4155. Next base: position 62,700 of record NZ_VMLM01000042.1, on the reverse strand, counting down.
GGACGCTGGGTTGCAAGAATCATGTGGATACCTGCAGCCCGCGCCTTCTGTCCTAGACGGATGATAGCATCTTCCACTTCCTTGCTTGCTACCATCATGAGGTCAGCCAACTCATCCACAATCACAACAATAAGTGGTAGTGGAATCTGCTTGTACTCAGACTGAGCATTAAACTCTTCTACCTTGGCATTAAAGCCTGCAATATTACGAACTCCCACCTTGGCAAAGAGTTCATAGCGGTTTTCCATCTCATCCACAACCTTTTGCAGGGCCTTGCTGGCCTTGCGTGGATTGGTCACAACTGGAATCAAGAGGTGGGGAATGTCATTGTAAACAGACAACTCAACCATCTTGGGATCCACCATCATAAACTTGACCTGGTCGGGTCTTGCTTTCATCAGAATGCTAGCAATGATGCCATTAACAGCTACTGACTTCCCTGAACCTGTTGAACCTGCGACGAGCAAGTGGGGCATTTTGGAAAGGTCAAAAGCTCTTGCGGTGCCATTAACCGCCTTTCCTAGAGGAATTTCCAAGAGATTTTCTGCTTTCGTTTGAGATTGTTCCCATAGTTCGCGGAAGGATACAGTCGCAATCTCAGAGTTGGGTACTTCGATTCCAACTAAGGATTTCCCCGGGATAGGTGCTTCGATTCGGACATCCTTAGCAGCCAAGGCTAGAGCGAGGTCATCTGCTAGATTGGAAATGCGGTTGACCCGTACACCCACTGCTGGCTTAACTTCATATTTAGTCACCGATGGTCCAATTTCGGCCCGTTCAACTGTTACCTTGATACCAAAGCTAGCAAAGGTTTCTTCTAGGATTTTGATGTTTTCTCGGACGATTTTCTTCTCTTTAGACTGGTCCCTTGGTTTATCTGGGGCAAAGAGTTGTAAGCTTGGAAGTTTGTATTCAAGAGCCTCCCTGGCTGAAAAATCGACCTGAACATCTTCGTCATCAGAGCCATCTTCCTGCTCAGGGAATTCAAGTTCGGCTTGAGGCAGGATGATTTCTGGTTCCACCCAGTCTTCTTCAGGTATAGGTGGAACGTCAAGTACAACATCTGCTGTCAGAATTTCACCCGTTTCCATATCAACAGGAGGCAAATCGAGTAAGGCTTTTTCGGTCTCTTCTTGTTCTAATCTAGCCTCTTTCTCATCCTTTTGGCGAGCTTTTTCTTCTTGTTTGACAAAGCGTTCCTCTTTTCGACGCTCATGCCCTTCCCACCATTTGGCAAATCCTCGACTGAAAAATTCAGCAATATCATAAACAGACCAAGGGCTGACTAGGAGGGCACCCACTAAAATCAAGATAGAACCAATAAAGTAAGTGCCGATATTTGAAAAGAGAAAGGCGGTTGGAATATAAAGAGCGACACCAATCAAGCCTCCACCAGCAAAACTGGTCGTTCGAAAACCAGTCAAATCCGTCACAACCTGAGCCATGGTTCCTTTTAGAACGGACTTATCCAAACCGTATTTCCAAACCAAGTAGGCCTCAAAAATCAGGAGCAAGCCTGCAAATATGATGAAAAAGCCAGATAAGAGTCCTTCCTGTTTTCGTATCCACTTGAAAAAGAAGAGATAGAACAAGAGGCCAAATATTGCTAGATAAGCTAGGCTCCCCACCAGCAAGCGAATTAAATTGTAAAGGGTTATACCTGCAGCCCCTAATTTGAAGGCTGCGAAAATCAATAAAATCGCGATTCCCAACGAAATCAACATTCGTTGGATCGCTTCTTTTCTCTCGAGTTCTGCTTTAGACGGTCTCCGTCTTGTTTTACTTGTATTCTTGTTTGCCATTTTTCTATTATACCATATTTCACAGGCATTTCGAAAAGAGAAAAAGACTGCACCAAACGGTCCAATCTTCTTTATCATGATTATATTCAAAGTAATTGTTATTATATTTAAATAAGCAAAGTCTCAAAGTTTAGATTTTTAAGATTTCACTTCGAAATTTGTATTTTTTATTTCTTGTTTTCTATCTATTTCCCTATCCGCAACTTCCCAAACACAATCGAAATGTTTTTCCATCATAGAAATGAAATCTATTTCATCATGATTAGTTTTAAAAAAGTCATCTTTTTTAGTAGTTTTACGTTCACCTATCAACACAAAATTGGTCTCCCAATTATATGGAGGCAGAGTAACTCTTAAAAAAGCCTTTGTCATCTTCATATTTTTCTTTTTTTTATAAACCAACATAAACGGCAAACGATATTGTGTTGAATAATAGCGAATTTCCATTTGTCCACTTTCTACATATTTACTATATTTTTTAGTCACATCTTCAATTTCGATACTAATATTTGTGTCAGACTTTCGCAACCCTTCTTTATCCTCAAGTTTCTCTAAATCTGATAAAAAATTGGTATAGATCTGAGAACACAAAAAACGAATTTTCATTCCATTATTCATAGCATTCTCTAATACAGTTCTATTTTCCGAAAAAAAATCAATACCTGATATAAAAAGTAAATCCAATCTTTTAGTATTTTTACATAACTTTTTAATCTCTCTAGTCGAATGCTTTTTCTTTGCCACTACACCTTTAAATCCATACGATTTCATTTCTTCTGCAATACGAAAATCTCTTGTAATTTTTTTCGTCACTAAGTAACCAAAACCACCGATTATTCCAGAAGCTAATAGAGCTGATAAAATTGATTCTACTATCTTCTTCCAATCCAAATCCAGAATAAATTCAATTATATTCATTTAAAATACTCTCATTATGTTTTTTCATTTCTATGAGTTTTATTTTAGAATATCATTCAAAAACTTGTTTGTCAAATTCTTTAAAAAAGACTGCACCAAACGGTCCAATCTTTTTATTTTCTATCTAATTTTTATGCTTGTGGTTTGCGTAGGTAACCATAAACCACACCACTTACGATTGCTCCTACCAAGACAGCAACGAGGTAAAGGAGGGCATTTGAAGTAAGGGCAATAACGAAGATTCCTCCGTGTGGCGCCATGAGTTTGATACCAGTAAGACCAACGAGACCTCCTGCTACTGCTGAACCAAGAATGAAACTTGGAATCGCACGAGCTGGGTCAGCTGCACCAAACGGAATCGCTCCCTCAGTGATAAATGACAAGCCCATGATGATATTCGTCAAACCAGAGTTGCGTTCTTCCTTGGTAAATTTATCTTTGAAAAGAAGCGTTGCGACAAAGATTGCAAGTGGTGGCACCATTCCTCCAGCCATAACTGCTGCCATGGCTACAGAACCACCTGAAGAAACAGTCGCTGCAAGCGTACCTGTACCAAAGACATAAGCCGCTTTGTTAACTGGTCCACCCATGTCAACAGCCATCATTCCACCAAGGACGATACCAAGAAGGACAGCTGAACCGCCTCCAAGACCGCCTAGGAAGTCATTCATAGCAGTGTTGATTGCCGCCATCGGGATATTCACAGCTAGCATGACAAATCCAGTCAAGATCGTTCCAAGAAGTGGCAAGAGAAGGATTGATTTAGCACCTTCAAGTGAACGAGGAACTTTAACGTATTTCTTGATAGCAAGAACCAATGCACCTGCGATAAATCCTCCCACAAGGGCACCTAGGAAACCAGATGATACACCTGCAAGAGTTGAAGTTGCTTCACCACCTGCGGCATAAGGGATCTTACCAAAGGCAAACCCTTCTTTGGCAATAGCACCAGCCACGAAACCAGCTACCAAACCTGGTTTTTCAGCAATAGAATAGGCAACATAACCTGCAAAGACTGGAAGCATCAAACCAAAGGCAGCTCCACCAATTTTCATGAACATAGAAGCTAGTTCATGGTAGGAACCAAGATTACCAAGGTTTTCATTTGGAACGCCCAAAGCACCGTCAATCAAGAAGGCAAGGGCAATCATGATACCACCACCAATAACGAATGGCAACATTTGAGATACACCACTCATCAAGTGTTTGTAGAAGGCACCACCAAGGCTTTGTTTTTCGTTAGAGGCTGTTGCGGCTTTGGCACCATTAGCGGCACGGTAGATTTCAGCATCCCCAGAAAGAGCCAAGTTAATCAGCTCTTCTGTTTTACGGATACCGTCAGCAACTGGACGATTGATCAATGGTTTGCCATCGAAACGATCCATTTCAACTGCCTTGTCTGCTGCGATGATAACAGCTTTAGCCTTACGGATGTCCTCTGATGTTAGTTGGTTCCCAACACCGCTGGCACCGTTGGTTTCGACCTTGATACCAACCCCCATTTCAGCAGCCACTTTTTGAAGGGCTTCTTGGGCCATGTAAGTGTGGGCAATACCTGTCGTACAAGCTGTAACAGCCACGATAAAGTCACCAGAGTTATTGGCAGGTACTTGAACAGGTTCCTCAGTTTTTTCTGAAGCTTTGTCAAAAAGTTCGATGACTTGATCAGCTGATGTTGCTTGACGAAGTTTGTCAGCAAAACCGTCTTTCATCAAGTATTGAGACAATTCTGCCAAGGCTGCCAAGTGAGTGTCATTGGCACCTTCTGGAGCCGCAATCATGAAGAAGAGGTCTGTTGGTTGTCCGTCCAAGCTCTCATAATCAACACCCTTATTTGACTTAGCAAATAGAACTGTCGCTTCTTTGACAGCAGCGTTTTTGCTGTGAGGCATTGCGATACCGTCACCCAAACCAGTAGAAGTCAAGGCTTCACGCGCCAAAATGCCTTCTTTAAAAGTTTCAAAATCTGTTACATAACCGTGGTCTGTCAAATTTTTAATCATCTCGTCGATGACAGCTGTTTTTTCAGTTGCCTGCAAATCCAGCAACATGACATCTTTTCTCAATAAGTCTTGAATTTTCATCGTTTTTCTACCTCAACTTTTTCATATGTTTCTTTAATAAATTCTGCTGTTGCCAAATCATCTGAGAAGGTGGTTGCCGTTCCGCAAGCCACTCCCCATTTGAAGGCTTCTACTGCGTCTTTGGATTTGACAAATTCACCTGTGAATCCGGCAACCATTGAATCACCAGCTCCAACTGAATTTTTAACTGTTCCCTTGATAGGTTTGGCAAAGTAAGCTCCCCCAGATGTTACCAGAAGGGCACCATCACCAGCCATAGAGATAATGACGTTTTGAGCACCTTTAGCCAGTAACTCACGAGCATATTTCTCAATTTGGTCCAAACTTTCGAGTTTAACCCCAAAAATCGCTCCAAGTTCATGATTGTTTGGTTTAACCAAAAGTGGCTGATAGTCCAAACTATCAATCAAGGTCTGTCCTTCAAAATCGCAAACCACCTGCGCACCAGTCTGACGGGTCAAGGAAATCAAATCCTTATAGATAACATTGCCTAGATTTTTAGCACTTGAACCAGCAAAGACAACTGTATCATCTGCAGTCAAGCTAGATAAAATAGCTTTCAATTCTTCTAGCTGAGCTGGTTCAACAGTTGGACCCCTTCCGTTGATTTCTGTTTCCTGGTCTGCTTTTATCTTAACATTGATACGAGTATCTTCTGCCACTTGGACAAAACGTGTCTCAATTTTTTCCTCTGCCAAAGTATCTGTGATAAATTTACCAGTAAAGCCACCGATAAATCCAGTCGCAGTATTGGGAATATCCAAGCGTTTCAAGACACGGCTAACATTGATTCCTTTCCCACCAGCAAACTTATCATCACTGTCCATACGATTGACACTACCGACTTGAACTTGGTCCAAACGCACAATATAGTCAATAGATGGATTGAGTGTGACTGTATAAATCATACTTCTATTACCTCCGTTTTTTCCTTAATAGCCTGCAAAAGCTCATGCCCTTGACTTGTGATAACGATAGCTCGTTTGAGCGGTGCTACCTTGGCAAAGCAAGTTTGTCCAATTTTTGACGAATCCACCAAGACGTAGGTCTGCTTGGCATTCTCCAAAATAGCTCTTTTCACAGCTCCCTCCTCCATATCAGGAGTCGTATAATAGCCATCGTCAACACCATTCATTCCGATAAAGGCACGGTCAAAGTGCAATTGGTTAATCTGGTTAAGAGCAACGCCCCCGATACTAGCATCTGTCGCCGTCTTGACGTTTCCTCCAACCATGACAATTGGAATCTGCTTTTCAACCAACTGAGCGGCATGGTGAATGGAGTTGGTCACAACTGTAACATTCTTATTGACCAATTCATGAATCAAAAAAGCAGTTGTTGTTCCAGCATCGATAAAGATGACATCTTTTTCTTTAATGAGAGAGGCTGCTTTCTGAGCCAGCAACTTCTTTTCTTGAAGGTTTTTGACAGATTTTTCTTGAATGGTTTCTTCTTCCTGTAAGGAGTGGGGGAGTTCTGCTCCACCATGCACACGACGAAGCTTGTTTTCCGCTTCCAACTCATCCAAGTCTCTTCGAACCGTTGATTCTGACGTTTCTAGCAAACTAACTAATTTTTCAAGAGCAACTACATGATGTTGATTTAACTCCTCTAAAATCAGTTGCTTACGCTCTGTTTTTAACACTGAATCACCTCCTGTTATCGTTTACACCATTCATTCTATCATACTTTTTTTCAAAGTCAAGCACTTTTTATCATTTTCCTTCAAATTCTGTCATTTTTCTTATTTACAGAATTTTTATTGCAAGATAAGGACCTTTATGGTAGACTATTTAAGTAAGTATTGGAAGATTACTCAAGAGGCTTAAGAGGCCGTGTTGGAAACGCGGTAGGCGTGTAATAGCGTGCGTGGGTTCGAATCCCATGTCTTCCGTGGAAAAAAGATTATTTTTAGGATGCGACAAATGTTGTATCCTTTTTTCTATCCTTTTTTAAAATAGGGTCTGTTTGTGACTCCCTTTTTAGCAAAAGAATGCAAAGGAATACCAAAGATAAAAATAAAAAACGTTGATTTAACAACGTTTTACCAAGGAATGCAAAGGAATAATGGAGCCGGTGGGAGTCGAACCCACGTCCAAACACCTGCCAACATATTTGTCTACAACCATAGGTTATGTATTATTTTAACAGCCCCTCGACACATAACTCAAGTCTAGAAACTGCGAGTCTATCAATCTCTTATCAAGCCGCTAGACAAGGCTTAATCGTATCTCGCTAATAATAAGACCTGTCATTGAACACGAGCAATCCAAATCGGGTCACGCCTGCTGGTTTTTAGGCAGCTAGAGCGTAAGAAGTGTTATTTTTTGCAGTTATATTTAACTGAGCGTTTACGTCGCCACACGAGTCGCAAAATATGCCTCATAATGCCTGTCGAATCCGTAACGACCCCAAAAGACAATAAAACTATTATACCTTATCTAACACAAAAATGCAAAAAGAAATCACATACCTAAAAAAGATACTATTCGAGAAATTTAGCAAACTGGGAGACTAACTACAATTTTCTCAGTGCATAACTTTACGATTATGAATAGAACTTACGAAATCCAATTAACACATACCTAAGATGAAGCTATCTGTTTTGAAGAAATTCACGAAGAGAATTATTCTAAAATACTTTCAGATGAGAATTTTCCTACTCTCTTTGTTTCAATTCATTTGAGTTTAAAAACAATAAAATCAATCCTTATATTATTCGGACTACTTTTCACTTATTGCACCAAAATATAGTAAAATGAAATAAGAATAGGACGAATAGATCAGGACAGTCAAATCGATTTCTAACAATGTTTTAGAATTAGAGGTGTACTATTCTAGTTTCAATCTACTATAAATAGGTTTCATTCGAACTTTAATAGACTATGAAAACCAGTGGAACTTACCCTGACACGGAATTCCACTGGTTTTTTCGATTTTTACCAGATTAACTTCTACTATTTTTAGCTGTGAAAATTAGTTTAGGACTTTAACTTATTTTCAATCTTCTAATCTAAAGGCCACTTCTAGTAAAGAAAAATCAGGGTTCTCCTGACTTTTACTTAGCTAATTCTCTTTCTCGTTCTTTCATTATTTTATGATTTTCATACAAACGGGATAAGAACTTAGAAATTTCTTTTAAGATAGAATAGGTTGGCACTGCGACAATCATTCCAACTACACCATAGATATTGCTTGACAACAAAAGTAAAACTAAAATCGTGATTGGATGAACCTTCATAACACTTCCTACGATTCGAGGATATAAGATATTGCCATCTACCTGCTGAACAACAAGCATATAAATCACTGCAATCAGCATTCTATGGGGATCAGTGAATATATTTGCAATAATCATAGGAATCAAACCAATACTTGGCCCCACATAAGGAATTAAATTGGCTACACCAGAAAAAATAGCAAAAACTAAAGCATATTTTAAACCAATAATACTATAGCCAATATAAGCCAAACAACCTATAATGATTGCGTCAATCGAAACTCCACTAATATAGCGAGCAATCGTCGCATTCAAATTCTTTAATAAGCCTGCAATATGCAAGCGATCCCTCTTTAGAATCGTTCTTTCAAGCATGGGCAAGAATTTATGTCCATCTAGTAAGAAATAAACCAAAAAAACTGGAGTCATAATCAAAATCAAAACAGTACTGATAAGAGCTGACAAGACGCTCCCCACACTATTTGATACGCTATTTAGGATATTTTGAAGAATATCAACATAGGATAAGTTTAACTGCTGAATTGTAGCTTCTACATCCAAATTCTGGAGCGCAGGATAATTAGATAAGTCTATGATTAAGTCTTGTACTCGACTATAAATAGTTTGACTAGATATAATCAAACTAGATAACTGATTAATCAAAATAGGTAAAAGATAGACAACACCTACGACCATTCCCCAGACCAAAGCACACAAGGTAATTAAAATACCAAGCAAACGATTGAGTTTACAGACTTTATTTAAGAAAGTAACAATAGGGTTTGTCAAATAATAAAGAAACCCCCCTAATAAAAATGGAATCATAATTGTATTAAGCACGCTAACAAAAGGGTTAATCAAAGACCCCATCTGTCTCCATAGGTAAAATATGATTGTTAAGAGTAAAATTTCTGTGGTCCAAAAAAATAATTTATTTCTACGAAACATGAGTTACCTCCCTCACTCTATTTTACCATATTTTCAAAAAGCTTAACGGATGAATTATTAAAGCAAGAATATTTTTTTTCTTTATGATAGAATAAGACTACTATGAAAAAAATATTTTTAACTTTATTAACTGTCTCCCTTTTAGGAGGTGCTTCTACTGCTGTTGCTCAAGATTTTACCATTGCCGCTAAACATGCGATTGCTGTTGAGGCAAATACTGGTAAAATTCTCTATGAGAAGGATGCAACGCAACCTGTCGAAATTGCTTCCATAACAAAATTGATTACTGTTTATCTAGTCTATGAAGCTCTGGAAAATGGAAGTATCACACTATCCACCCCAGTAGATATTTCTGATTATCCTTATCAATTGACGACAAATTCTGAAGCCAGTAATGTTCCTATGGAGGCCCGTAATTATACTGTCGAAGAGTTGCTTGAAGCAACTCTGGTATCTAGTGCCAACAGCGCCGCTATTGCCCTAGCTGAGAAAATTGCTGGCTCTGAAAAAAACTTCGTTGATATGATGCGAGCAAAACTCTTGGAATGGGGAATCAAAGATGCCACTGTTGTCAATACAACTGGTCTGAACAACGAGACTCTAGGAGATAATATTTACCTGGGCTCAAAAAAAGATGATGAAAACAAGCTCAGTGCTTATGATGTCGCTATCGTTGCCCGCAACCTCATCAAAAAATACCCACAAGTTTTGGAAATCACCAAAAAACCTTCTTCTACTTTTGATGGGATAACAATCACTTCAACCAACTACATGTTAGAAGGTATGCCTGCTTACCGTGGTGGTTTTGATGGACTGAAAACAGGAACAACAGATAAGGCTGGAGAGTCTTTTGTTGGTACTACTGTCGAAAAAGGCATGAGAGTCATCACAGTTGTTTTAAATGCAGACCATCAAGACAATAATCCTTACGCTCGGTTTACAGCTACATCTTCACTAATGGATTATATTTCTTCTACATTTACACTTCGCAAAATCGTTCAGCAAGGCGATGCCTATCAAGATAGCAAAACCCCTGTACAAGATGGAAAAGAAGATACGGTCACTGCAGTGGCCCCAGAGGATATCTATCTAATTGAACGTGTTGGGAATCAATCTTCCCAATCTGTTCAATTCACACCTGATTCCAAAGCAATCCCAGCACCACTTGAAGCTGGAACAGTGGTTGGCCATTTAACTTACGAAGACAAGGACTTGATCGGTCAAGGTTACATCACCACAGAGCGCCCTAGTTTCGAAATGGTTGCAGACAAGAAAATTGAAAAAGCCTTCTTCTTAAAAGTTTGGTGGAATCAGTTTGTCCGCTTTGTTAACGAGAAATTATAAAAAAATCGCGATTTAAACCGCGATTTTTTTTATTACAAATTCATCTTCAAAGTTCTTGATTTTGAGTAGATCTAATGCTCAATGAAAATCAAAGAGTAAACTAGGAAGCTAGCCGTAGGTTGCTCAAAGCACCGCTTTGAGGTTGTAGATAAAGCTGACGTGGTTTACACTTTGATTTTCGAATAGTATCAAAGTCCTTGATTTTGAGTATATCTAAAATCAAATTTTACCCAACTGACCCTTCCATCTCATAGCTAATCAAACGGTTCAGCTCAACAGCATACTCCATTGGAAGCTCTTTTGTGAAGGGCTCCACAAATCCCATAACAATCATTTCTGTCGCTTCTGATTCTGACAATCCACGACTCATGAGGTAATACAATTGTTCTTCTGAAATCTTAGAAACCTTAGCTTCGTGTTCCAAAGCAACTTGCGAGTTGTGGATTTCATTAAATGGAATAGTATCTGATGCCGACAAGTCATCCATGATAATGGTATCACATTCAATGTGAGAAACAGATTTCTTAGAGTTCTTGTTAAAGGTTACTTGACCACGGTAGTCAACCTTTCCTCCGCCTTTAGCGATGGATTTAGACACGATAGACGAACTGGTATGTGGAGCATTGTGAATCATCTTGGCACCAGTGTCCTGGTGTTGCCCTGCATTAGCAAAGGCAATAGAAAGCATAGTACCACGCGCCCCTTCTCCATCTAGGCAAACAGATGGGTATTTCATGGTTGTTTTGGCACCCAAGTTTCCATCAATCCACTCAACAGTCGCATCTTTCAAGGCTTTGGCACGTTTCGTTACCAAGTTATAGACGTTGTCAGACCAGTTTTGAATGGTTGTATAACGCATATAAGCTCCTTTTAAGGAAAAGATTTCTACAATGGCAGCATGCAAGCTGTTACTTGAATATGTTGGCGCTGTACAACCTTCAACGTAGTGGACACTTGCTCCCTCATCAACGATAATCAAGGTACGTTCAAACTGACCTGTATTTTCGTTGTTGATACGGAAGTAAGTTTGAAGTGGAATATCCACTTTGACCCCTTTTGGTACATAGATAAAGGTTCCACCTGACCATACTGCCGAATTGAGGGCAGCCAACTTATTATCTGTTGGTGGTACCAACTTAGCAAAGTATTGTTTAAACAAATCTGGGTATTCCTTGAGAGCAGAATCCGTATCTGTAAAGATAATACCTAACTTCTCAAATTCTTCCTTCATGTTATGGTAAACTACTTCGGACTCATACTGGGCAGAAGCTCCAGCAAGATAAGCACGTTCAGCTTCTGGAATCCCAATACGTTCAAAGGTTTCTTTAATTTTTTCAGGAACCTCATCCCAGGAACGAGCTGGTTTATCAGATGGTTTTTGGTAGTAGATTAAGTCATCAAAATCAATCTCTGATAAGTCTGCTCCCCAAGTTTGCATGGGCATTTTTTTGAAGGTTTCATAAGACTTCAAACGGAATTCTAACATCCACTCAGGTTCTCCCTTGGCAGCTGATAGTTCACGAATGACATCCTCATTCAATCCTTTTCCTGTCGATAGGACAGGCTCTACATCATCATGGAAACCAAATTTATATTCACCAAGATCAATTGGTTTTGGTTCTACTCTTTCTTCAGCCATAATATCCTTTCTTTCATTCTTCATTTCTACTGATTCATAAGACAAAAGAAGATCGTCTTATTTGTTATCTTGATTTTCAATTGTTTTCTTAAGGGCATTCCAAGCTAGGGTTGCACACTTGATTCGTTGAGGGAATTTAGCAACACCTGACAAGAAGGCTGCGTCTCCAAGACTATCTTGTCTGTCATCTTTTTGCCCTTGAACCATTTCAGAAAAAATGGTCGCAAGTTCTAAAATTTCTTGTTTGGTTTTTCCTAAAACTGCATCTGTCATCATGCTGGCAGAGGCAGTTGAGATGGTACAACCTGAGTTTAGAAAAGCGATATCTTCCAAACGGTCCTCTGCATCAAACTTGACAGAGAGATTGATAACATCCCCACAGGTTGGATTGTTGAGACTGATTTGCTCAGCATCTTCCAAATTCCCTTGGTGATGTGGATTTTTCGAATGGTCCGCTACCACTGCCATATAAAGGCTATCTAGTTTAGAAAGTGCCATTGAAAAACTCCTTTGTCTTTTGTAAGGAATCGACTAGCTTGTCGCAATCTGCCTTGGTATTGTAGATATAAAAACTTGCACGAGCTGTTGCTGAAACTTCCAAATACTGGAGCAAGGGTTGCGCACAATGGTGACCTGCTCGAACAGCAACTCCTTCATAATCCAGAGCCGTCGCGATGTCGTGCGGATGAAGGTCGCCTAGGTTAAAGGCAATGACACCTGAACGTTGAGCCAAGTCCTGCGAACCGTAAATGGTCAATCCTTCAATCGCCTGTAATTTTGGATAGACATATGCAATCAGTTCCTGTTCATGGGCTTCGATGGCATCCATACCAATCTTTTCCAGATAATCCACTGCTGCTGCCAGTCCGATAGCACCTGCCATGTTAGGAGTTCCAGCCTCGAATTTCCAAGGCAATTCCTTCCAACTAGCCGATTGTTCGTAGACGAAATCAATCATCTCGCCGCCAAATTCTATTGGAGACATTTGCTCCAGATACTTTTCTTTGCCGTAAAGGACACCTATCCCAGTCGGACCAGCCATCTTGTGACCTGAAAAGGCAAAGAAGTCCACATCCAAGTCCTGAACATCAATCTTCATATGAGGCGTAGATTGAGCACCATCCACCACCATGATAGCTCCAACTTGGTGGGCCATTTTAGTGATTTCTTTGATCGGATTGACCACACCAAGGACATTTGATGCATGAGCTAGGGAGACAAACTTGACTCTATCAGTCAATTTAGCTCGCAAATCATCCATATCCAGAGCTCCATCCTTGAGATAGACATAGACAAGCTCCGCTCCAGTCTTACGGCAGGCTTCCTGCCAAGGAATGATATTGGAATGGTGTTCCATGACGGAAATCAAAACCTGGTCTCCCTCAGTCAAGACTTCCTCAGCATAACGCGCTACCCAATTAAGACTGGTTGTCGTTCCTCTGGTAAAGAGAACTTCCTTTGTAGAGCCTGCATTGATAAACTTACGAATAGTTTCACGAGCAGCTTCATAGGAAGCTGTCGCCCGTTCTGCCAAAGTATGAACACCGCGATGAACATTGGCATTGTCCTGCTCGTAGTAGCGGTTGATTGTTTCCAGAACTGCTAGTGGTTTTTGTGTCGTCGCAGCATTGTCCAGATAGACCAGAGGTTCATCGTTGACAATCTGGTCTAAAATTGGAAAATCCTTGCGAATTGCTTCTACATCTAACATCGGCTTCCCCTTAGCGTTTTGACAATTTTTCTTCGATAGTCGCAATCATTTCATCACGAACTTCCTTGACTGGAATCTCAACGATAACGGAGCCAAGGAAACCACGGACAACCAAACGTTCTGCAGTTGCTTTGTCCAAGCCACGGCTCATGAGGTAGTACATATCTTCTGGATCTACCTGACCGATAGAAGCCGCGTGTCCTGCAGTTACGTCATTTTCATCAATCAAAAGAATTGGGTTAGCATCTGAACGCGCTTGGTCTGAAAGCATGAGCACACGGCTCTCTTGTTGGGCATCTGCTCCCTTAGCACCCTTGATGATGTGACCGATACCATTGAAGGTCAAAGTTGCTTTTTCAAGAATAACCCCATGTTGGAGGATATTTCCGATTGAGTTGCAGCCATAGTTTGTTACGCGAGTGTCAATTCCTTGCACCTGACGGCCACTTGAAAGAGCTACAACTTTCAGGTCAGCATGGCTACCGTTACCAATCAAATCGCTATCAAAGTCAGCAACGACGTTTCCTTCGTTCATGACACCGATTGCCCAGTCAATACTTGCATCGTTGCCTAACTTACCACGACGGCTAATATAGGCAGTAACGTTTTCACCTAGACGGTCGATAGCCGCAAACTTGACTTGAGCACCAGAACGTGCAATGACTTCTACTGTGATATTAGCAGTTGCTTTGGCACTTCCTTCACCGCGTGACTCTAAACGCTCCAGATAACTAATCTTAGAATTTTTACCAGCGATAATCATAATATGTTTGTTAAACGGCACATCGCTATCGCTATCTTGGTAGAAAATACCCTCGATTGGTTCTTTAATCTCAACATTATCAGGAATATAGAGAACAGCACCACTATTGAAATAAGCTGTATGGTAGGCTGCCAACTTATCATCATCATACTTAACAGATGACATGAAGAATTCTTCGATCAGCTCTGGAATTTCTTCTAAAGCTGAATGGAAGTCTGTAAAGACGACACCCTGTTGAGACAACTCAACTGGAATTTGCTCAAAAACAGTTTGCGTTCCTACTTGCACCAACTTCAAGTGGTTATCTAAAGTTGTGAAATCTGGAACATTTACTGATGGCTCGCTTTCTGTAATCGTTCCATCACCCAGATTCCAACGGTGGAATTTGACACGCTCAATAACTGGTAATTCTAAACTCTCAATCTTATCAAAAGCTTTTTGACGGAGGTCAGCCAACCAGCTTGGTTCAGCGTGCATTTCTGAAAAAAGTTTAATATTTTCTTTAGTCATTTACTTCTCCTAAAAGATACGAGGGAATTACAATTCTTCCTTGTAGTCGTAGCCAAGTTCTTCAGCTAGTTTTGCGTATCCTTCACGTTCCAAACGTGCAGCCAATTCTGGACCACCTGAAAGGACAACACGCCCTTCCATCATGACGTGTACCACATCAGGTGTGATGTAGTTCAAAAGACGTTGGTAGTGAGTGATGATCATAGCACCAAAGCCTTCACCACGCATAGCATTCACACCTTTAGAAACAACTTTAAGGGCATCAATATCAAGACCTGAGTCAATCTCATCCAAAAGAACAAAAGTTGGTTCCAGCATCAAGAGTTGAAGAATTTCATTACGTTTTTTCTCACCACCAGAGAAACCTTCGTTGAGGTAACGCTCTGCCATTTCTTCTTTCATGTTGAGCAATTCCATTTTTTCATCTAGCTTAGTAATAAACTCACGAACTGAAATCTTCTCATCATCTTCTTTACCAGCATTCATAGCGGCACGAAGAAACTCAGCGTTAGTAATACCAGGAATTTCTGATGGGTATTGCATAGCAAGGAAAAGTCCCATACGCGCACGCTCATCCACTTCCAACTCAAGGATGTTTACGCCATCAAACAAAACTTCACCTTTAGTTACTTCATAGTTTGGATTTCCCATGATAGCGGCAGAAAGAGTCGATTTACCTGTACCATTTGGTCCCATGATAGCGGCAATTTCTCCTGTTTTCAGGGTCAGGTTAACCCCTTTTAAAATTTCTTTTCCTTCAATCTCAACGTGAAGATCTTTGATCTCTAATACTGACATGATAGTTCCTTTCTTTTTCAAGACCTTTACAGTGCTTACTAGAAACATACTTGATTTCCCTAGAAAGTACGGTAATACTCAATGAAAATCAAAGAGCAAACTAGGAGGCTAGCCGCAGGTTGCTCAAAGCACCGCTTTGAGGTTGCAGATAAAGCTGACGTGGTTTGAAGAGATTTTCGAAGAGTATAAAAGGTCTATAAATATACTTTTATAGTATAACAAAAAAAAGCCTAAAAGGCTTTGATTTTGTCTGGAAGCTGAGGGCTAGTCTTTCCTATTAAAATGCTGATCGATGACATCAACGATTTTGCCCATCACATAACTGACTCGGAAATTTCTGAAGAGTAAAATTGCCCAAAAGGCTGCCATAATATAGCGACCAGTCATCCAAGCTTCATTGAAAAAATAGGTCTCAGCAGCTGTAAACAGCGCCATAATAATAAATTGTTGTTTATTCATAAACTTATTGTATCATGAAATCTTTCTTTAGTCTTCCTCTACCTTCACTTTATCAGCCAAAAATTCAAATCCTTCTGGAATCAGACTTTCTTCTGCTTCTTTTTCAGTTTGAGAAGATTTGGCTTTAGCTGAAAAGGCTGCGCGAACTTCTTTCCATTCCTCCATGGAAATGGCTAAAATCTCAGGTGAAAAACCTGCTGCCTGACTGAGAATGTTGCCAAACATAGTGTTGAGATTGTCTCGTTTCATGGTTTGACCAGCATTGAAGTTAGATTCAAAAGCAAGAATGGCATGGTGTTCATTGGCTGCAACCGGTTGAGAACCAACTAGTAGAGCCTTATCAGGACCTCCAAGACTTTCAATCACCTCTCCCCAGGCATTCTGCAAGCGAATCAGATTTTGACGTGCTAAATCAGGATTTTCGACAGCCTCTTGTAAGATAGATTGAACTTTATTGCGATCCACACGATAGACTGTCTTGCCTGTTGCTGGGCGACTAGGAGTTGGACTAGTTGGCTTGGGCACAGTTCCCACATTGGCGAGTTCTTGTTTGAGACGTGTCACTTCCTGTCTCAGTGCAGAAATTTCATGTTCAACTGCACCAGAAAGAGCTGGTTCGGGCTTGATTTCCGCCAAACGGATGGTCATCATTTCAGCATAAATCTTGGGCTGCAAACTAGACTTAATATCTGCTAAACTCACTGTCGCTAAGCGAATCATTTCAAACAGATTTTCTTGAGGAAGTGCCAAATTTTCTACAAAGACTGGACTATGATGAGTATTTTCTCCCCCTGTTTGAACAATTAACAAGTCTCTTAAATAGTGCAAAAGATCGGTCACAAAACGAGTCATGCTCTTACCATTGTCAAAGAGAAGATTTAAGCAAGCTAATGCTTTGGGAACATCCTGCTGGGACAAGGCAGCCACATAATCATCTAAGGCTGATAGGCTAATAGTGCCAGTAATTTCTTCAGAGATGGCAGTCGTCAGCTCATTTCCCTGTGTCAAACTCAGGGCTTGATCCAAAATAGACAAGGCGTCTCGCATTCCACCTTCAGCCCGTCTGGCAATGATTTCCACAGCCTCTGGCTCAGAACTGATATTTTCTTTTTCTAAGATATAGCGGATATGTTCCTTAATATCCTGTGTTTTAATCGATTTAAATTCAAAACGTTGGACACGGGATAGAATAGTGGCAGGAATCTTGTGCAATTCAGTAGTAGCCAAAATAAAGACCACATTCTGTGTTGGCTCTTCCAACGTCTTTAGAAGGGCATTAAAAGCCCCTGTAGACAGCATGTGAACCTCATCTATGATGTAAACCTTATAACGAGCAAGGCTAGGCGCATAGGTAGATTTATCACGAATTTCGCGAATTTCATCCACCCCATTATTAGAGGCTGCATCCATTTCAATGACATCTTCTAAACTACCGTCCGTCACTGCCTGACAAATATAGCAGTTATTACAAGGTTCACCACCCACTTGATTGGGACAGTTCATAGCTTTGGCAAAAATCTTAGCTACACTGGTTTTTCCCGTTCCACGTGGACCAGAAAAAAGATAGGCATGACTTATTTTCTCTTGTTCTACTGCTTGTTTAAGAGTCTTAGCCACAACTTCTTGACCAACCAACTGGGAGAAGTTTTGACTTCTATATTTTCGATAAAGTGCTTGATACATTAAGATTTTTCCCCAAACATTGTAAAGTCCCATGCTGTCTTTTCAAGCAAAATAGCGACAAATTGTTCCAAATAATCTCGATCCATTGCATCGTAATCCTCAATCTCTGAAGAATCCAGATCCAGAACTCCAAGTAGTTGGCCATTCTTTATCATCGGCACCACAATTTCACTTTTAGCTAGACTATCACAAGAAATATAGTTGGGATAGGTCCTTACATCACCAACCAGGACTGTTTCCTGCAACTCAGCAGCTTCACCACATACGCCCTTGCCTAGTGCAATACGGATACAGGAAACACCTCCTTGGAAGGGACCTAAAACCAATTCCTTTCCATCGAACAAATAAAAACCTGCAAATACGGTATTAGGAAAACGTGATTTTATGAGAGCACTGGCGTTGGAAAGATTAGCCAAAACATTGGTTTCGCCTTCCAATAGGAAGGACAATTCTTCATTTAACATTTGATAACGTGATTGTTTTTCTGATTTTAACATAGAACTATTATATCAAAAAAGGAGCAGAGACAAAAGAAAAAATCCCTTGTTTAGTAAACAAAGGATTTTGTGAATTTTCAATTTGATTAAAGTTCGATATCACCAAACAAATCAGCCATTGAAAATCCTGTTTGTGTTTCTGGAAGTTCGAAATCACGCTTCTCTTGACGTCTTGGACGACGTGGACGAGCAGCACGTTTTTCTTCTTTTTGTCCTTCTTCTTGAGCTGGACGTTCTTCAAGAGCTTTAATAGAAAGTGATACACGCTCTGCATCTGCGTTAACTTCAAGAACTTTAACTTGAACTTCTTGACCAACTTTAAGAGCTTCTTTTGGATTTTCAATACGTTTGTGTGAAATTTGTGATACGTGAACAAGTCCATCGATACCTGGCAATACTTCAACAAATGCACCGAAGTCAGTCAAACGTTTAACTGTTCCTTCTACTACATCACCTTTAGCCAATTTTTGCTCAACACCATCCCATGGTCCTGGTACTGTTGCTTTAAGTGAAAGTGATACACGTCCTTCTTCTTCGTTAAGATCAAGGATTTTCACTTCAATTTCTTCACCAACAGTTACAACTGATTTTGGTGAAACGTTACGTTCATGTGACAATTCAGTCAAGTGAACCAATCCGTCAACACCACCAAGGTCGATGAAAGCACCGAAACTTGTGATACGAGCAACTTTACCAGTTACAACATCACCAACAGCAAATTTACCAAATACTTCAGCGCGAGCTGCTGCTGTAGCTGCTTCAACAACTTCACGACGTGAAAGGATGAAGCGGTTTTCTTTAGCATCAACTTCTTTGATTTTAGCGTCAAATTCTTGACCTACAAAACGCTCAGTGTTACGTACGAAACGAGTATCCAACATTGAAGCTGGGATAAATCCACGAACACCTTCAAATTCTACTGAAAGTCCACCTTTAACGGCACGAGTTCCTTTAACAGTAACAACTTCTTCTTCGCGACCAACAAGTTTGTCCCATGCTTTGCGAGCTTCAAGGCGTTTTTTAGATACAAGGTATGTAACTGTATCAGTATCTTTACCAACTACTTGACGAAGTACAAGAACATCCAATACTTCTCCTACTTTAACAAAGTCATTGATATCTGCATCGCGATCGTTTGTCAATTCGCGAAGAGTCAAGACACCTTCAACACCAGTTCCAGAGATTGCAACGTTAGCTTGAGTCGCATCAACTGTCAATACTTCAGCACTAACAACATCACCAGTCTCAACTTGGCTAACGCTATTTAGCAAATCTTCAAATTCGTTCATCTAAAAAATCCTCCAACAATCAAGTTTTTTCTTAAACTTGACATACTTATAATTTTTTTCCTAAGCACTCGCAAGGACATGTTCATATCGTTCACGTCTTTCAATTATAAAAATAAAATACCCTAAGATATTTTGCTTTTTATCTTGATTATTACCTAAGAACTGGGGTAGCTGGATTCGAACCAACGCATGAGGGAGTCAAAGTCCCTTGCCTTACCGCTTGGCTATACCCCATTGATGAAATGGAGAGAGAGGGATTCGAACCCCCGAACCCGAAGGAGCGGATTTACAGTCCGCCGCGTTTAGCCTCTTCGCTATCTCTCCTACAATCAACATGGACTATTATATCATGAAAATTTCAAAAAAACAAGACTTATTTTGCTAAATTATAATTTTCAATCAAAATTTCCACAGCTTTTTCCAATTTTTTATAAAAACTATCGACATTCCCATTCTTTATGATGGCAAATTGTCCCTCTAATTCGGCAATTTCTCCGATAACTTTTTTACCAATGATCAAGGTATAGCCTTCAAAACTGTCTTTTCCTACATTAACTTTGGCATCTGCTACTTGAATTTCGATTTTTTTATCTTTCTTACTCATTTCATACCTCTCTTCACTTTTTCTATTGTACAAGAAAATCCTAAAACTAGCAAGAAAAAACTCTATATCAGGCTTGTCTGATATAGAGTTTTATGTAAACAACCTCAATCGATTTAGCATAGCTAATAGTTAGTAAACAAGCATAATTGACTATCCTTTTTAGGTTATCAGTGAGTCTCACCACCTACTAACTGCAAATCCTTATCTTTGTAGTCTACAATAGCTTCAATAGCTACCTCTATGCCTCTTACAATATCGCATAGACTCATTCCTGCAGTATTCGGCTTATTTACTACTTGTTCCATCATATATGGAATATGCATGAAACCTGCTCTCATATTAGGGAATTTTTTATCCACTAAATAAAGAGCTTGGTACATCAAATGATTGCAAACAAAGGTTCCTGCACTATTGGACACAACTGCTGGAAGTCCCTGTTTTTTAATAGCTTGTACCATCGCTTTGATAGGTAAACTACTAAAATAGGCCGATGCTCCATCAATACGAATCGGTGTATCAATTGGTTGATTGCCTTCGTTATCAGGTATGCGAGCATCATCTTGATTAATAGCCACTCGTTCAGGTGTTAAGCCGGTCCTGCCGCCTGCTTGTCCAATACAAAGTACAGCATCTGGTTGATATCGTAATATTTCTGCCTCTAAAACTTCTGACGACTTATAAAAAACCGTTGGAATTTCTACCCAGCGAACTTCGGCCCCATTAATCTCAGATGGTAATAATTTTACAGCCTCCAAAGCTGGATTAATCTTTTCACCTCCAAAAGGATTAAAACCTGTAACCAATATTTTCATTTTATTTTCCTTTACTAAAATGCGAGAAAGTACATTAAGAATATGTGAATAACAATCATTACTAGAGCAACACCTGCTTGAGCCTTTATAACGCCATTCTGATCTTTCATATCCATCAATGCTGCTGGTAGAGCGTTAAAATTAGCAGCCATTGGGGTCAATAAGGTCCCACAATAACCTGCTGTCATGGCAAGAGCACCAGCCACAATTGGATTAGCTCCTAGAGTAAATACAAAGGGAACTCCAACACCTGCTGTAATAACGGTGAATGCTGCAAAAGCATTTCCCATAATCATTGTGAATAGAACCATTCCAAGAACATAGGCCAAAACTCCTATAAAGCGACTATCTGAAGGAACAATACCGCTAATCAGATGAGAGATAACATCACCAACACCTGCTACAGTAAAAATAGCCCCCAAAGCCCCTAATAATTGAGGAACAATCCCACTTGTTGAAACTTGCTGAGTCATTCGATTATTTTCTGATAACAGACTCTTAGGGTGACTATTGGTAATCACAAGAACAGAAATTGTAGCAAACAAGGCGGCAAGGCTAATCGAAATCTTGCTAAATTCTGGAATCATTTGCGCTAAGACCAACGCAAGTATTGCCATCAGCATAACTGGAATAAAAATTTTATTTTTCAACCTGTTAGATTCAATATTGGCTTTCATTTCATCTAAGGATGGCAAGGTTCCGATACGGACTTGCTTAAACAATGTTAACAGCGATAATAGGATTACAATAATACCAATACTCATATTTGGCATATAGGAACCACCTATAAACGTAATAGCCAATAGAGTCCAAAATCCAGATGTCCCAAGTCTAACTGGGTTTGTTTTATCTTTATAACTACAATAGGCTGTATGGAGAAATTGACAACCAATCACAATATAGGTCAACTCTAATAGTTGCTTTGCCAACTCTGTCATTTTTGTTCTCCTCCCCTAGTCTTTTCTGATGTCAATTTTTTATCAAATAAATAATTATAAATCCCCACTACAATAAGTGTTATAACAGCAACAATAATAGATGCAGAAGCAATCCCTGCATAATTGCTTTCATAGCCTAACTGATCTAATGTTCCCCCTATCAAGAGGACTCCCCCAGCACCTACAAACGTATTTTGAGCAAAGAAATTTCCAAAATTTTCATTCGCAGCTGCACGCGCTTTTATTGTCTCATCTTCAACCTCTGTTAACTTTCTACCTAATTGAGACTCTGCTGCTGCTTCTCCCATAGGTTGAACCAAAGGTCTGACAAACTGAGGGTGTCCTCCTAGACGAATTGAAAAGAAACCAGCTAACTCTCGAATAAAGAAATAAACTGTATAGAAGTTTCCAACTGTCAGACCTTTAATCTTTCGAATCAAATCAATTGATCGTTGCTTGAGTCCAAAGGTTTCTGACAGCCCCACAAGAGGCAAGGTAACCATAAAAATCGTGAGCACTCGCTGATTGCTAAATTCTTTTCCCAAAATCTCCAAAAATTCAACAAGAGAAACACCTGAAACTAAAGCTGTAACCAAACCAGCTAAGACTACTGTTGCAATTGTATCAAACTTTAAAATAAAACCCACAACAATGATTGCTATTCCTATTAGCTTAATCCACTCCATATCAAACTCCTTTATATTCAAAATGACAGTATTTTTTAAATTTTATCAAGAGCAATACCATTCCTTATTTAATATGCTTTTCTAGTTCTTTTTGGTATTTGCTATTGGATTCCAATTTTTCTTTTTGCCATTTTTTAAGAGCTTCGTCATATTCTTTTGTTGTAACAATATCTTTTTGCAATTTCATTCCTTTAAAGATATATGGATCCCCCTTAATACCAACTTGTGAGTATGGTTTTGAGAATGGTACTACGTTACTTACAACTGGAGAACCACCAGATGAAGCTGTTGGCATCAATAATGAACTATCTGTCAACCAAGCTTGAGCTTTGGCATATTTTTCATATCTCTTCTCTAGGTCAGTGGTCTCAGAAACAGCATCTTCTAACAATTTCTTATATTGATCCAAACCAAGTTTAGCGACAACATCCTTATCTTTTCCTTTCGTAATACCAAGGTGTTTCATGGCAGAACCAGATTTTGGATCCATAATATTCAAGTAAGACGCTGGATCTTGATAGCTTGGAGCCCATCCTGTACTGTTCAAATCATAGTCTTTTTGAGAAGGAGCAACATTGCCGTATTTATCATTTTCCATCAAACCATCAATAACATTTCCAATAACGTCTGTCCTCGATGTTCGAGTCGCTATACTGTAGCCCAATGATGCTGGATCCACTGCATATACATAAGAAAATGTTGTCGGTGCATCTGCTTCTTTATCAGTTTTTCCACAAGCCACTAAAATAGCTGACGTGCTCAGGACCACTCCTGCTGTTAAGAGCCACTTTTTCTATTTCATAAAAAATCTCCTTTGGTTTATTTTAATCTACTTTTACAATCCAACCTTCTGGCGCTTCAATATAGCCAAACTGAATACCCGTCAATTCATTATATAATTTACGCGTCACAGGACCT
Organism: Streptococcus sp. 4155; assembly: GCF_013276695.1. Lineage (NCBI taxonomy): Bacteria > Bacillati > Bacillota > Bacilli > Lactobacillales > Streptococcaceae > Streptococcus > Streptococcus sp. 4155. The sequence continues at coordinate 39,077 of NZ_VMLM01000042.1, read as the reverse complement.
ACTTCTGTTTCACTATAGAATACATGGAAATCATCACCATGTTGAATACCTCCAATTGGAGAAATAACCGCTGCTGTACCACAGGCACCTGCCTCTACAAAACGGTCAAGATTATCAATTGGAACATCACCCTCAATAGGAGTTAATCCCAAGCGATGTTCTGCCAAATAAAGCAAGGAATACTTGGTAATAGATGGCAAGATAGATGGACTCAATGGTGTTACAAATTCATTATCAGCTGTAATTCCAAAGAAATTAGCTGATCCGACTTCTTCAATCTTTGTATGAGTTGATGGGTCCAGATAGATAACATCTGAGAAATGGCGTGACTTGGCCATTTTTCCTGGTAAGAGACTTGCAGCATAGTTTCCACCAACCTTAGCCGCACCTGTACCATTTGGTGCTGCACGGTCGTACTCATCCTGAATCAAGAAGTTGGTTGGGACCAAACCACCTTTAAAGTAATTTCCAACTGGCATAGCAAAGATGGTGAAAATGTACTCTTCTGCCGGTTTTACCCCGATAATATCTCCGACACCAATCAAAAGAGGGCGAAGATATAAGGTTCCACCTATTCCGTATGGTGGTACGTATTCTTCATTCGCACGGACAACTGCTTTACAAGCTTCTACAAACATGTCTGTCGGAACTTGTGGCATCAAGAGACGGTCACATGTCCGTTGCAGGCGTTTAGCATTTTCATCAGGACGGAACAGTTGAACACTGCCATCCTTAGTACGATAAGCTTTCAAACCTTCAAATGCTTGTTGTCCATAGTGAAGACTTGGAGAAGACTCTGAAATATGCAAAGTTGCATCCTCTGTAAGCTCTCCTTGATCCCATTGTCCATTTTTGAAATGAGCAAGATAGCGATAAGGTAATTTCATATAGGAAAAACCGAGGTTTTCCCAATCAATCGTTACTGTCATATTCCACTCCTTATTCTAAAAACCTATTTCTTATATTCTACACTATTTTTCTAAAATAGCAAGTATATTTTGTAATTTTCAGAAAATTCCTCCAATAAAAACCATCTTAGAACTGATTCTTCATTTCACTTATTTATCTTCAGTAACTACTTCCTGAAGATAAGCGTCAAAAACTTCTTCATCTGAAATGGTATCGGATATGAAGCTACCGTTGCTGGTTCGTTCTGACAGATTCAAGTCTTGCAATCGGATTTCATAGATTGTTCCTTTGTTGGATTGAACAAGCAGAGTTTGGTCGTTCTCTTCTACCTCTGTACTGAAGAGATCACCTACAAATTCTTGCTCTGCAACTGCACCAGCCAAGAAGACACGATGCGGTTTGTTTTTCAATTCACGCAAGACTTGTAATCCTCGTTTGGCACGGCTGGTTGCTGGAATTTCCTCAATGGAAACACGTTTCAAACTTCCACGCTGGGTCAAGAGGTAGAAGGACGAGGTATTACAGATAAAGGCCGATTGGAGGACATCATCTTCTTTCAGGTTCATAGCCTTGACACCTGCTGCCTTGGCACCAACAACCGGAACCTCTTCAATATTGAAACGCAGTGCATAACCATTTTGACTAACCAAGACAACATCATCTAGTTTAATCGGAGCCACTGCTACAATCTGATCTGTATCGTCTTTGAGCTTAGCATACTTGACAGACTTAGATCTATAGGTCCGCCATGGAGTAAATTCTTTTCGCTCTACCCGTTTGATTTGACCAAGGCGAGTCGCTGCAAAGTAGGTTGTCGCATCGTCAAACTGATCCAGTACTTCCACATAAAGTATTTCTTCATTCGTTTCAAAGTTTGTGATGGTTTGGCTCAGATGCTCTCCGATGTCCTTCCAACGAATATCTGCCAACTCATGGATTGGTCTGTAGATGACATTTCCAAGACTTGTGAACATCAAGAGGTGCTGGGTTGTCTTGGCAGATTGAACAAAAATCAAACGGTCATCATCACGCTTGCCAATTTCTTCCAAGGTGGAAGCCGCAAAGGAACGTGGACTGGTACGCTTGATGTAACCTGCCTTGGTCACGCTGACGTAGGTATCTTCCTCAGCGATAAGACTAGCTGTATCAATCTCAATTGCTTTCGCAGTATCTTCTAAAGAACTCAAACGAGGAGTTGCAAATTTCTTCTTGACCTCACGAAGTTCTTTCTTCATGAGATTGTACATAGTCCTTTCATCACCGATAATAGCCGCCAGCATAGCAATCTTCTCACGAAGCTCTGCTTCTTCTTCCTGCAAGACAACCACATCGGTATTGGTCAAACGGTACAGTTGCAAAGTTACGATAGCCTCAGCCTGTTCTTCCGTAAAATCATAGCTAACTTTGAGGTTTTCCTTGGCGTCCGCCTTATTCTCAGAAGCACGGATAAGAGCAATGACTTCATCCAAAATCGAAATCACACGAATCAAACCTTCGACGATATGGAGACGTTTCTCAGCCTTTTCTTTGTCAAAGCGTGAACGCGCCAAAATCACTTCACGACGGTGGGCGATGTAGCTAGACAAGATTGGAACAATCCCAACCTGACGAGGTGTGAAATTGTCAATCGCCACCATATTAAAGTTGTAGTTGATTTGTAGGTCGGTGTACTTAAATAAGTAGTTGAGAACAAGCTCAGTATTAGCGTCTTTCTTAAGTTCGATAGCGATACGAAGACCATCACGGTCAGACTCATCACGAACCTCAGCAATCCCAGCTACCTTGTTATTAACACGAACATCATCGATTTTCTTGACTAGATTGGCCTTATTGATTTCATAAGGAATCTCAGTAATAACGATTTGTTCCTTACCACCTTTTAGCTTTTCAATTTCAGTCTTGGAACGAACAACCACGCGCCCTTTCCCAGTCTCATAAGCTTTCTTGATTTCATCACGACCCTGAATAATAGCCCCTGTAGGGAAGTCTGGTCCAGGCAAGAATTCCATGAGTTTATCAATCTTTGCAGTTGGGTGGTCAATCATGTAAACTGCAACATCTATGACCTCAGCTAAATTATGGGGAGGAATGTCTGTGGCATAACCAGCCGAAATCCCAGTCGAACCATTGACCAAGAGGTTTGGAAAGGCTGCTGGCAAGACCGTTGGTTCTTTCTCCGTATCGTCAAAGTTCCATGCAAAAGGAACTGTCTTTTTCTCGATATCCTGAAGAAGGTAGCCTGCAATTTCAGACAAACGTGCCTCAGTATAACGCATAGCCGCAGGAGGATCTCCGTCCATAGAACCGTTATTACCGTGCATTTCAACTAGAATCTCACGATTTTTCCAGTTCTGTGACATACGAACCATGGCATCATAGATAGAAGAATCCCCGTGTGGGTGGAAATTCCCCATGATGTTCCCGACTGACTTGGCCGACTTACGGTAGCTCTTGTCAAAAGTATTGCTATCCTTATTCATAGAATAAAGAATACGGCGCTGAACCGGCTTCAACCCATCACGAATATCTGGCAAAGCCCGGTCTTGAATAATATACTTGGAGTAGCGACCAAAGCGCTCTCCCATGATGTCCTCCAGGGACATGTTTTGAATGTTAGACATAGGATATAAAGCCCGTAAAATACCAATTGAAAATAGAAAATTCTTGCAGTTAGCGATGCTCACAAGAGAATTTATCTTTTTCACACAGTATCTAGGGCGTGTTCAACTCCTTTCAAAGAATGTAGAGTAGGTTTTGTAGAATAAAGGATATTTTACGGAAATTAGTCCCGTGTTCAGTTACTACAAATAACCAAACGACCCTTTCTGTAGTTTAATGTGTTTAAAATGCGTTGCTTCAGTTAATAAGAAATTTCACATAGCATTCAGGGCGCGTTTAACTCCTTTCGAAGAATGTAGAGTAAATACTATGGAAAAAGAAAAAATATAGAGTAAGTCACTTCCATCCAATTCCTGTATCGTCATTTCCACTTAAAATGTCTACTTCACAAATCCTCGTTTATACTTGATATGACTGGCGATATTGCTATCTACATCTTTCCTATCCCAAAGTTGAAGTTCCCATGGATAGTAAAAATTACTTTTATTTTTAAAATAGATATGAATACCGACATAGCCATCTTTATCACGTAAATACCAGTTTTTTAGTCCGTAAATCTCTTGCCAATCATCTAATTTATCCATGACTTGAGCTATCTCTTTGGAACTTAAAATCATACGAGCACCAAAAATATCATTAAGAATTGAATTCACAGGATAGCCCTCTTGACGCTCTGAAAAACGTGTAATTTTATCTAAAATAGACTCAGAAGTTTTGACACGATAAACATAGGCAATATCTTGGACATCCGCTTTCATCAGATAATCATTAATTGACTCATGTAAATTCAGACGGTAGGACAAAATCGCTTTAGTCGGAACTTTTGAAAAGGTATGCTTGAGATTTATTTTTTCCACCTTACCCGTTTCAAAATAATCTTTAGAATATTCTCGATGAATACGATTAATCTCTGTAATGAGGCGTTCCACTTTTTCAATCATGAGTCTTCTCCTCTCGCTTTTTCATTTTTCCAGTTATTCCCAAACTTCTTCACTCTTTCCTCAGCATACTCAATCATCTTCTCAGCCACTTCTTTATCGTAGTCAAAGCCCAGCTTTTGAGCAAGTCTTTGAGCTTCTCTATGGAAAAGTTGCATCGTAGTCAATAAAGACTGAGTGATTTTATCTATACTTGAAAAATCAAGCAAATCTGAGAATTCCTTCTTTTGCTCAGCAGGTAAATAGTTAAAAAGATGCTTATAATTCTTGCCGACGTCTACTTTCCCCCTATCACTTGCTACCTGCCAAGCCAAAATTTTCAAGAATTCTTGCTGACAAATGCCGTAAAGATGGTCAATCGCGTAGATGAGCTGATTCCGACAAATCCCTTTAACCACGTAAGATGACACCCACCAAAATTCATTGCAGGAATTTTTAAAATCTGTCTCAGTAGCTGGATGTACCCAGAAACGCTTTGGACTGGGAGAATAGGACTCAAACAAGCCCTTCTTATCTTCTAAAACAGTGAATCCTGCTTCACTGTCCACCCATTCTTGAATGTGTTCTTTAGGACAAAGAGTCAAATCGATACGATTGCCATCTTCAAAGAGCATGAGGTAGAGACGACGATGGTCAAGCTGGACATGCTGTTCAATCAGGCGTTTGCCAAACTGATCTAGCCAAGAAAGGTCACTCGTCAGATTATCTAAATCATCCACGATATAGACCACGTCATAGTCTTGAAATTCATCTGTTTGAACCTTTTGGTTTGTCCGTGAACCAGACATGGCGATAGCTTTAACTTGTAAAGTTTTGGCAGTTTGTAAAATCAGATCTAGCATTTCTGTTTCAATTCTCATGTCAGCACCTTCTCATTTTATAGGTTACCAAGCGTCTGATTCTTCTTACTGGATAGTTTTTATACTATAATTCCCCTGTCTTGTAAAGACTGTATCCTTCGTAGTAGTATGAAGCATCTACTCTCTTAAAGAAACTGGTCTGAGTAAGGTCATCCGTCAAGTTATTGAGGAGCAAATACTTGAGTTCTCCAGTCGATACTGCACTACGCTTCATGGCATTCAGGTATTCATCCTTATCTATAGCATTCCAGTCTACCACTTTGCCCAGTTTCTGACGAAGCATACAATCTAGCCAAATCCGCATTGCGCGTCCATTCCCCTCACGGAAAGGATGGGCAATATTCATATCCGCATACTTATCAACTACTTGATCAAAATTATCATGAGGAAGTTTGTCAATATACTGCAAGGATTGCTCTAAAAAAATACGGGGGGCAAATTGAAAGTTATCCTTTGCAATATTGACATCACGGATTTTTCCAGCGAAATCATAGATACCTGAAAAAAGATAGTGGTGAATAGCTGACAGCCCTGCAAATGTCCCAACTTCCATCTTGAACAAGTCTCCTGTCTGAAAAAGCAGGGCGGCTTGTTTTTTTGTCAGTTTTTCTTCTGCATCTGCCAGCTGGGCTGAGTTTGTAATGCCTAGTTTATTTTCCAATACCATATCTTCCCCTTATTAACGCCATTTTGTATAGAAAACAGGGTGCCCTTTAGCAATATGTTCTTTCAGTTCATCTGGCAACTTAAACTCTACAATGTCTGTAGTAACCCTTGGTAAGTAAGCAAAATCTCCGTTGAGTCCGCTAAAATAGAAACCATTTTCCTTAGCCTCTTTGTCCAATGAAAATATCACTTTTGGAATAAAATACTCATAATCAGGCTCTCTATTACAAATCATATTTCTTACATCCAAAATAGATGTTTTCGCATCCAACACATCAAGTACTTTCCCATACTCTGCATGACTTATTTTGAACAATCTAATCTTTGCAGCTCCTTTAGGTTTCTTATTCTCCATTTACTGGATCCTCCTTCTTACTTTTTTCAATGTAAACTTTTTGTAAGGTGTAAATAAATAGCTATTATCAAAACTCAACTTGTCCTTTTTAGGGAAAAACTGCCTAAAAATTAGGACAGCTACTCCCTAAAAAGGACAGATATACTGAACTATCTTGCTACTACTTCCTTAGTCGCAGCAATTTTTTTGTCAGCCCAGATGACTAAATCCTTGATAACTAATTTCTCCACTGCTCGAACAAAGTCAGACATAAATGTATAGTCGATTTGATTATTTTTGATAGGAAGCTTAACATCTGTCTCTTTTAATACTTTTTCATTAAAAGAGCTACTTCCCCAACTAAATGTAGAGAAACTCTTTCTTAATGAAGTAATTAAATAAAGAGCTTTATACCTATCCAATTCTACTTCTTTAGTGCGCAATACCTTAATTTTATCTCCTGTGAAATAGGGTTCTTTTTGATAAAACATCGTTGCCGTATCTTGACCAAAACTAATTGTGTTGGCAGGATTGAGAAATTCTTCACTCTCTGTAATATAACCTCGAATCCCATTGTTACTATCTCCACGAGCTACATAAGGAAACTTTCCTCCAAACTCAATCATATTTGCATTGAATTTCTTTTTACTACTGGATAAGTTAAAGACCTGAGAAAGTTGGAATACCTCCGACTCCTCTACTCTACTCTTAGTATCGGAAAGTTTTGCAAACTTGTCAAGTACTTTTTCATCATTTTTTGTAAGATGATAATCCCTAAGATTTGTTACAGTTAGATAAGACTCGAGCGTCTCGATGCGTTCAGACTCGAGCGCTTTGATGTAGCTTTCCATGTATGAAAATGCTAATTTGTTATTGAGAGTTGGAAGTTTAACTAGGAGGTCATGAGATTTAGAAGAGCGTAGCTTATTTCCAAAATCAAATTTACCAACTAAAGATTTTTGAATTGAAGATGCTAAAAATAACATGGAGTGTTCACTATACTCTTCGTCATTCCAGTAGACACCCACATCATCTGATGCGCTAAATTCATAATTTCGATAAAAAACATTTCCAAAAATATCAATAGTCAGAGAATTTTTTGGAAAAATAGTCATCTTATTCCCAATATGTCTAACGACACCCGTATTAGTCACTCCTGCCATCACAAATGGTAAAAGGCCATCTATCTGATCTGCTTTCGTTAGACGGGAACCCTGAACAATATTACCAAATAAATCTCCTATCCGATACTCTCTCCACTCGCCCCCACTTGCTTCAAATTCCTCTTCCAATTTTTGAAGGCGAGGGCTTAGGCTTTTTTTGAGCTATCTTCCCCCTTGTTTTTCAGGAGTTGTTCCACTTCCCAAGCTAAGTAGTCAGTAACAGTCTTTTTAAAATCATCCAAGGTTGGTTTTGTATCAATGATCTGGTGCTGTTCGAAATTCCAATCATTACCCTTGTCAGTGATAAAGTCCTCAATAAAGATAGCATCTAAATCCCAAAGTTCTTTACTCACTTCCGCTCTCTTTCCAGCCTTATAAATTTTAATCACATCTTGGTAACGCTGGATAGGATTATCAACCTCTGAAATACCTCGCTTAGCACGTTTAAAACCGTCATTTCTAAAGTCAATAAATTTAACCGTCTGGTCGTAATCGTGTGCCTCATGAGCCTTAAAAATGTAGATAGAAGTCTGGACTCCTGCCATGGGAACAAAAAGGTCAACAGGCATTTTGATAGAAGCAAGTAGGGTATGCTTTTTCAAAATAGCTTTAGCTGTCTTTGTTGCCTTACCAGAACCAGCACTATCTTGAATGATAATGGCACCTAGGCCACCACGCTCCATCTTATCCAAACCATAGGCTATAAAAGGAAGACCATTTTCTTCATAAGAGAAAGGGGGATTCAGCAAGACACGATTAGCTTTAAAATCCGTAAACAGACTCTCAGGACGATTGAATGCAGAACCTTTTTCAATTCGACTAGATCCATCTCCACGAAGAATCATATTGGTTGTCGCTAAGGTATACATCTCTGCATTAAGTTCTATTCCTAGCAGGTTATCTTTCTTGAGCTTCGCAATCTCCTCGTTGGCTCGAGAAGTCCCCTTCCCAAAACTGATATTTGCATGATCTATCATCAACTCCATCGCTGAAATGAGGAAACCAGCTGAACCAGTCGCCAAATCCATAACCTTGCTCTCACTTGTTATCCCCAGAATTTGCGCCATCATTTTGGTAACATAAGGAGGGGTCAGAACAATACCAATTTCTTTTCCATCTCCCAAAGCATACTTTAGAAATTCGGAGTACATCTCCCCCATAATATCGATATGTCCACCCAAACCATCAATGGACTTGAAAATATTCTCATAGATAAAAGTGAAGATTTGCTTGGTAACAGAATTTTCCTTTTGAGGGAGAAGTTGTGCTACTTCTTTGTCATTGGTAATCAACTCGTCACGCTGGCTATCTTTGGAAATTTCTCCAAAAGAAGCCAACATGAGAGTTTTCTTATCTTCATTGATTTCACGTTCATCTAGGAAAGCCTTGATTTGATCAACAACTTTCTTACCATCACGCTTGGTTTCAGACTGCACACCTTTTAAATCGTCAGGTATTAAGCCCTCATCAACCTTTTTGCCCTTACAATCTACGATATCCTGCATAGATAATAGCATACCAGACACATAAAGCACCCGTTGAGGAGCTGTGATATTATGGTTGTGCATCAATTTATTGAGCTTTTTAGCATAGCCTTGCAAGGTCGCTTGACTATCAATCAGAATTTGGTGTTTTTCTTCTTCGCTCAAAACAGCATCTTTGTAGAATATCTCAAAGGTGGACTCATTTTCCAAAAAATCAAAAGTCGTTACCTTTGATAGCTCTTTATAGGCATTAGGAGCAGAACCAAAGACATAATAAACTTTGATAGTCACATTTTCTTCGTTATCACCTGCAACACCAACTGCGACGGCTTCATGATATTTACCACTATCAATAACTGCCCTCGCATAATGCAAAACCCCATTCACCGCAAAATCACTAATTGATTTATCATCAAACTTAATACCGTCCTTTGTTTGAGCAACTAGCTTAGATAATTTGAGTTTGTTTTCAATCAAGATAGGAACTTGTTTGTATTTTTCAATATGAAAATCTGGTTTTCCAAAATTAGTCTTAGTTTGCGTCTTAGCCGCTCCCTTAAGCGCCTCTTTGAGATAAGCACTCATAGCAGATTCTTCATTATAATCCTGCAATTTTTTCAAACCAAGATTTTCAAACTGCTTTTTCACATAGTCATTCACATCCGACTCTAATTTCCAGTTTACTAACATATTATTTTCTTTCATTAAAACACTGTCGCTTCTTCCAACGTAAACTTGACATTATCCTCAATCCATTTACGGCGTGGTTCGACTTTATCGCCCATGAGGACATTGACGCGGCGTTCGGCGCGGGCTAGGTCTTCGATTGTGACACGGATGAGGGTACGAGTTTCTGGGTTCATGGTTGTTTCCCAGAGCTGGTCGGCATTCATCTCTCCAAGCCCCTTGTAGCGTTGGAGTGTTGCTCCTTTACCGAACTGCTTGCGGAGTTCTTCTAGCTCTCCGTCCGTCCAAGCGTAGGCCACTTCTTCTTTCTTGCCTTTACCTTTTGACATCTTGTAAAGAGGCGGAAGGGCGATATAGACATGTCCTGCCTCGACTAGCGGACGCATGTAACGGTAGAAAAATGTCAAGAGCAAGGTCTGGATATGGGCACCGTCAGTATCCGCATCGGTCATGATAATGATCTTGTCATAGTTGGCATCTTCAAGGGAGAAGTCTGCTCCGACACCCGCACCGATGGTATAAATCATGGTATTGATCTCTTCATTTTTGAGGATATCTGCCATCTTGGCCTTGGCTGTATTGATAACCTTACCACGAAGAGGTAGAATAGCCTGGAACTTGCGGTCACGGCCTTGTTTGGCAGAACCTCCGGCAGAGTCCCCCTCGACTAGATAGAGTTCATTCTTAGCAGGATTCTTGGACTGAGCTGGGGTCAATTTCCCAGACAACAAGCCCTTGTCTTTTTTATTTTTCTTGCCATTTCGGCTCTCATCACGTGCTTTTCGTGCCGCTTCGCGAGCATCACGCGCCTTGATAGCCTTGCGGATGAGGTTAGAAGCCAATTCACCATTTTCCATAAGGAAGAAGGTCAACTTATCCGCCACAATTCCATCCACAACGGGACGAGCCAGTGGGCTTCCCAATTTGTCTTTGGTCTGTCCCTCAAACTGCAAATGTTCTTCAGGGACTAGAATAGAGAGGACAGCCGCTAGTCCCTCACGATAGTCTGAACCTTCAAGGTTTTTATCTTTTTCCTTGAGAAGACCTGTCTTACGCGCGTAGTCGTTCATAACCTTGGTAATAGCGGACTTGAGTCCTGTCTCGTGCGTACCACCATCTTTGGTGCGAACGTTATTAACAAAGGACAAGATGTTATCTGAAAATCCATCATTGTACTGAAGAGCTACTTCCACTTGGAAACCATTATCTTCCCCCTCAAAGTACAGAACCGGTGTCAAGGTTTCCTTGTCTTCGTTTAGATAAGAAACAAAGTCCTGTACCCCATTTTCATAGTGAAACTCAACAGACTCATCTGTTCGCTTGTCCGTCAAGGACAAGGTCACATTTTTCAAGAGAAAGGCTGACTCATTGAGACGTTCTGAAATGGTATTGTACTTGAAATCTGTCGTAGAAAAGATACCGGCATCTGGCATGAAGGTAACCTTGGTACCTGTCTTAGACTTTGGTGCTGTACCAATTTTCTTCAAGGTCGTGACAGGTTTGCCACCATTTTCAAAACGTTGCTTGTAGATTGCACCATCACGGGTGATTTCAACCTCCAGCCAACTAGATAGGGCATTAACAACAGAAGAACCCACCCCGTGAAGTCCACCGGATGTCTTATAACCACCTTGACCAAATTTCCCTCCGGCGTGGAGAATGGTAAAGATTACTTCAACCGTTGGGATTCCCATAGCGTGCATACCCGTCGGCATCCCACGACCATGGTCTTGAACCGTTAAACTGCCATCTTTATTGATGGTCACATCAATACGGTCACCAAATCCAGACAAGGCTTCATCGACAGCATTATCGACGATTTCCCAAACTAGGTGGTGGAGCCCAGCGCCATCGGTCGATCCGATATACATCCCTGGACGTTTACGGACCGCATCCAACCCTTCTAGCACCTGAATGGCATCATCATTATAATTGTTAATATTGATTTCCTTTTTTGACACAAGGAACCTCCTATTCGTTCATCTTTACTATTCTACAGGTTTTCCAAGGATTTTGCAAAATTTTTCTTTCTCCGATGTAACAATTTCAGAAGAGATTCTCTGCCTTTCTTCTTCATTTCATGATATAATAGGAGTATGATTACAATAGTTTTATTAATCCTAGCCTATCTGCTGGGTTCGATTCCGTCTGGTCTCTGGATTGGACAAGTATTCTTTCAAATCAATCTGCGCGAGCATGGTTCTGGTAACACTGGAACGACCAATACTTTCCGCATTTTAGGTAAGAAAGCTGGTATGGCGACCTTTGTCATTGACTTTTTCAAAGGAACACTAGCAACACTTCTTCCGATTATGTTTCATCTACAAGGGGTTTCGCCTCTCATCTTTGGACTTTTGGCTGTTATTGGCCATACCTTTCCTATCTTTGCAGGATTTAAGGGTGGCAAGGCTGTTGCAACCAGTGCTGGTGTGATTTTCGGATTTGCACCTGTCTTCTGTCTCTACCTTGCAGTTGTTTTCTTTGGAACCCTCTATCTTGGTAGTATGATTTCGCTATCTAGTGTCACAGCATCTATCGCGGCTGTCATCGGAGTTCTACTCTTTCCACTTTTTGGTTTTATCCTGAGCAATTATGATCCTCTATTCATCACTATTATCCTAGCACTGGCTAGTTTGATTATCATTCGGCATAAGGATAATATCACACGTATCCAGAATAAGACTGAAAATCTTGTTCCTTGGGGATTAAACTTAACCCATCAACATCCTAAAAAATAAAACGCCAGTTTAAACAGAACTGACGTTTTTTTGTATGCTTACTTTGATTTGATATAGTTGATACCATCTGCTTTTGGTGCAACTGCTTTTCCAAAGAAGGCTGCCAAGACAAGAATGGTCAAAACATAAGGTGCGATTTGAAGGTAAACCGCAGGCACTCCTTGTAGGAATGGCAATTGAGAACCGATAACAGCCAAACTTTGTGAAAGTCCAAAGAAAAGACTAGAAAGCATGGCTCCGATTGGATTCCATTTTCCGAAAATCATCGCAGCAAGGGCGATAAATCCAGGTCCAACAATAGTTGTCACTGAGAAGTTAACTGAGATTGATTGAGCATAAATCGCTCCGCCAATTCCACCTAGGAAACCTGAAATAATAACCCCTAAATATCTCATCTTGTAGACATTGATTCCCAAGGTATCCGATGCTTGAGGATGTTCACCGACAGAGCGGAGACGAAGACCAAATCGAGTCTTGAAGAGGATAAACCAAGCAAGGAATGAGAAGGCAATGGCCAGATAACCAAGAAGACTAGTTGACTTGAAGAAGATATCACCAATCACTGGGATATTTGCCAAGACTGGGAAATCAAAGCGTCCAAAAGTCTGACTTAGGTTGTCGGTTTGTCCTTTGTTATAAAGAACTTTCACCAAGAAAACAGCCAAGGCAGGCGCCATCAAGTTCAATACCGTACCGCTGACAACATGGTCTGCACGGAAATGAACCGTCGCTGCTGCGTGGATGATAGAGAAAAGGCCTCCAACCAATCCTGCAACTAGCAAAGATAGCCATGGAGTTGCTGCTCCAAATTGTTCTGCAAATTCAAGGTTAAAGACAACTCCAGAAAAGGCACCCATAACCATAATTCCTTCAAGGCCGACGTTTACCACACCACCACGTTCAGAGAAAACACCGCCAATACTTGTAAAGATGAGGGGTGCTGAGTAAATCAGCATAGAAGACACCAAGAGGGTGAGCAAGGTTGTAATAGACATCTTTACTTACCTCCTTTAACTTGTTTTTTTGGTTTGACAAAGCGTTCGATAAGGTAATGAACACTGACAAAGAAGATAATAGACGCTGTTACAATGCTGACAAGCTCAGATGGTACCTGTGCCGCATTCATACCAGGAGCTCCAACTTGGAGAACACCAAATAGAAAGGCTGCAAAGAGAATACCAATTGGTGAGTTGGCCGCAAGCAGACTAACCGCCATCCCGTTAAATCCAACAGCCAATGACGCCCCCTGAACATAGACATTCTGGAAGGTTCCAAGTCCTTCAACAGCTCCACCAAGACCAGCCAAGGCACCTGAAATAATCATTGAGAGGATAATCGTTCTTTTTGCAGAAATACCAGCATATTCTGAAGCATGTGGATTAAGACCAACCGCACGAATTTCAAAACCAAGGGTTGTTTTCTTGAGCATAAACCAAATGACTGCAACGGCAATGAGAGCAAAGAAAATACCAATATTCATCCGTGAGTTACCAGTCAATTCAGATAACCAAGGTGTCTGATAGGTTGCATTAGCCCCGACACGAATGGTCGAATCTGTACTTTGCATGAATTCTTTAGGAAAGGCATGGATAAAGGCATTCCCTACATACAAGACAATGTAGTTCATCATGATGGTGACGATAACCTCTGACGTCCCTAGATAAGCTCTCAGAATACCCGGAATCGCTCCGACAATCCCACCAGCAATCAAGGCAATCACGATGGTTGCTAGAATCATCAAGGGACGGGGCATATCTGGATGCGACAGGGCAAACCAACCACTTAAAATCCAACCTGCCAAAGCCTGACCAGGAAGCCCAACGTTAAAGAAACCTGCACGACTGGCAACAGCAAATCCAAGACCAATCAAGACCAAAGGCCCCATTGCACGGAAGATTTCTCCAATCCCACGCAGGCTACCAAAGGCTGTATAGAACAATTCTTCGTAGCCCCAAATAGCATCATAGCCGAAGATCCACATGACAATGGCTCCAAGTAAAATTCCAAGGAAGACAGAGATCAAGGGAACCGAAATTTGTTGTAATTTTTTAGACATCACTCTTCTCCTTTCCCAAGTTTCCACCAGCCATCAAGACACCAAGTTCTTGTTTATTGGTTGTTTCTGGTGACACAATACCTTGAATCTTACCATCATGAATAACGGCAATACGGTCTGAGACGTTTAAAATCTCATCCAATTCAAAGCTGACAACTAGAACAGCCTTACCATTATCACGCTCTTCAATCAAGCGCTTGTGGATATATTCAATGGCACCGACATCCAACCCACGAGTTGGCTGGCTGACGATAAGGAGATCAGGATCACGATCAATTTCACGAGCAATAATTGCTTTTTGTTGATTTCCTCCTGAAAGTGCAGCTGCAGGAACAAATTCACTGGCAGCACGAACATCAAATTCTTCCATTAGCTTTTTAGCATAAGAAGTAATATTTGAATAGTTCAAAATTCCATTTTTACTATGTGGTTCTTTGTAGTAGGTTTGAAGGGCAATATTTTCAGAAATCATCATCTCTAAAATCAAACCATCACGGTGACGGTCTTCTGGAACGTGCCCAACACTTAGCTCTGTAATTTGTCGTGGATGCAAGCCTACAATTGAATCTCCTTTTAGCTCAATGCTACCAGATTCAACCTTGCGAAGACCTGTGATGGCTTGAATCAGTTCAGACTGACCATTTCCATCAATCCCCGCAATTCCAACAATCTCTCCAGCACGAACATCCAAGGACAGATTTTTCACAGCTGGGACACCGCGGTTTTCATTGACCACCAAGTCTGTAATAGACAAGACCACTTCTTTTGGTTGAGAGGCTTGTTTCTCCGTTTTAAAGGAAACAGAACGTCCCACCATCATTTCTGCCAAATCAGCATTGGTAGCCCCTGCAATTTCGACGGTTTCAATTGATTTCCCACGACGGATAACTGTAACGCGGTCAGAAACTGCGCGAATCTCGTCCAACTTGTGGGTGATCAAGATAATTGATTTTCCTTCTTTGACAAGATTTTTCATAATAGCCATCAACTCCTCAATTTCTGATGGAGTCAAAACAGCCGTTGGTTCGTCAAAAATAAGAATATCAGCTCCCCGATAAAGGGTTTTTAAAATTTCTACACGTTGTTGGGCTCCAACCGAGATGTCCGCCACCTTGGCAGAAGGGTCCACAGCTAAGCCATAACGTTCAGAAAGAGCCTTGATTTCTTTGCTAGCTCCAGCGATATCTAGCACACCATTTTTAGTCAATTCACTACCTAAAATGATGTTTTCAGCCACCGTGAAAGCCTCTACCAACATAAAGTGCTGGTGAACCATTCCGATTCCCAAGCCAGCTGCTTTAGATGGGGAGTCGAGGTTGACAACTTGACCGTTGACCGCGATTTCACCACTAGTTGGTTCAAGAAGCCCTGCTAACATGTTCATGAGCGTGGACTTACCAGCCCCATTTTCTCCTAAAAGTGCATGAATTTCACCTTTTCGTAGGTTCAGGTTGATTTTGTCGTTGGCAACAAATTCACCAAACACCTTGGTAATATCACGCATCTCAATGACATTTTCGTGTGCCATGTGCTCTTCCTTTCAGAGTCTTATTTTATTTCAATAAAACTTGCTAGTTTGTATAGTAGCAAGCTTTACTGAGACAAAATGACTTTGTCTCAACTCTTAAAAAGCGGCCGATAGCCGCTTCCTAAGAAATAACTTCCATCCATTATTTTTCAGGAACTTTTACGCTTCCATCAAGGATTTTAGCTTTAGCATCTTCGACAGCTTTTTTACCTTCTTCTGAAAGGTTTGTTACTGCCAAGTCAACCCCTTTATCTTTCAATGAGTAAACGATCACTTGACCGCCAGGGAATTCACCTTTTTCTGCCTTGTTAGCAATATCTTTTACAGTTGTACCAACTTGTTTCAAAGTAGATACAAGAACAAAGTTTGATTCTTTGCCATCTTTAGAAGTGTATTTACCTTCTGCTTCTTGGTCACGGTCAACACCGATAACCCAAACTTTTTCATTTTCAGGACGGCTTTCGTTGAGTGATTTTGCTTCTGCAAAGACACCTGCACCTGTACCACCAGCTACTTGGTAAACAATATCTGCACCAGCTGCGTATTGTGCCGCTGCAATTGTTTTACCTTTAGCGGCATCACCAAATGAACCAGCATAGTCAACTTGTACTTTGATAGATGGGTCTACTGACGCAACACCAGCCTTGAATCCTGCTTCAAAACGAGAGATAACTTCTGATTCCATACCACCTACAAAACCAACTTGTTTTGTTTTAGTTGTTTTGGCTGCGGCCACACCAGCGAGGTAACCTGACTCATTATCAGCAAATGTTACACTAGCAACATTCTTTTTATCTTTAATCACATCATCAATCAAAACATAGTTCAAATCAGTGTGCTCTTCTGCTGCATCTTTAACTGCATTGTGAAGGGCAAAACCAACACCGAAGATTAGGTTGTAGCTTCCAGCAGCTTGTTGCAAGTTGTTAGCATAGTCAGCTTCACTTGTTGATTGGAAGTAAGTGAAACCTTTATCTTTTGCAAGATTGTGTTCTTTACCCCAAGCCTGCAAACCTTCCCAAGCTGATTGGTTGAATGATTTATCATCAACACCACCAGTATCAGTGACGATTGCTGCTTTTGTCTTCACATCAGAAGATGAAGCTGCCTTACGAGAAGAGCGGTTACCACATGCAGCAAGTCCAACTGCTGCCACTGCAACTAGACCAAGGCCTAGCCATTGTTTCTTGTTCATTACTGAACCTCCTAAATAAGATGTGCAACGATGTTGCAAGTATGGATTGGTTGGCCACAAGGACCGTGCCACTCAGAGAGCGACTCAGACTAGTTTAAGTCTGTAAAAGAATATGGAAGTAACTCCCCGACCGTCATCTCGACCGTCGATTTATCTTTTGCGACTAAGGTCACTTTTAGATCTTGTTCAAAAAATTCGACCATTACTTGGCGACAAGCACCACATGGTGAAATCGGTTTTTCAGTTTGACCATAGACAATCAATTCTGAAAATTCTCTTTGCCCTTCAGATACAGCCTTAAAAATGGCTGTTCTCTCACCGCAATTGGTCAAAGGATAGCTAGCATTTTCGATATTCACTCCCGTGTAAACACTTCCGTCTTTGGCTACTAAAACTGCTCCGATAGGAAAGTGAGAATAGGGGACATAGGCATGTTTGCTGGTTTCAATTGCCAGTTCAATCAACTCAGTAGTCGCCATCTGCCAATTCTCCTTTTAAAATGGCTACCCCAGCTGACGTTCCGATACGGGTCGCCCCTGCTTCCACAAAGGCAAGAGCATCTGCATAAGAACGAGCTCCACCAGCGGCCTTGACCCCCATTTCAGGACCAACTGTTTCACGCATTAATTGAACATCTGCCACCGTCGCACCACCAGTTGAAAAGCCAGTAGATGTTTTAACAAAATCAGCTCCAGCTTTTTGAGCTAATTGGCAAGCCACAACTTTTTCTTGGTCGGTCAGCAGGCAAGCTTCAATAATGACTTTCACTAACTTGTCACCACTTGCTTCCACGACTGCGCGAATATCTGACTCAACCAAATCAAGATTACCTGTTTTGAGAGCCCCAACATTGATCACCATATCAATCTCGTCTGCACCATTTTGAATAGCTTCTTTGGTTTCAAAAGCTTTCACAGCTGAAGTTGTTGCTCCCAAAGGGAAACCTACTACTGTACAGACCTTGACATTTGAGTCTTCAAGCCCTTTTTTAGCATGTTCAACCCAGGTCGGATTGACGCAAACACTGGCAAAATCATACTCCCTAGCCTCAGACAACAAACAATCAATTTGATTTTCTGTTGCATCTTGTTTTAAAAGCGTATGATCGATATATTTATTTAATTTCATATTCGGATTCTCCTGCGGTTTATGAGATGATTTCTATAATTTCTCGTAAACTTTGCACCCTATCATTTATTTTAACATATTTTTGAAAATCTGTAACTAGCTGAGGAGAAATTTTTCCATTTGTGTATACTTTTGCAACAATTTCTCCCTTTTGAACGGAATCTCCAACTTTCTTTTCAAAAACAATTCCTGTTTCATAGTCCAAGGCATCAGACTTAACTGCACGACCAGCACCCAGTCTCATAGCATAAAGTCCAAATTCCATTGCTGGAAGAGCTGAAATGACACCCGTTTCCTGAGCAGGGATTTCCACCACATGGGCTACATTTACAGGACGATAGAGGTCTTCCAAGTCTCCACCTTGGGCTTGGACCATCTCCTCAAACTTAGTCAGTGCTTGACCATTCTCAAGATGTTGGCGAACTTCTTCAACTGTCTTGTTAACATTTGCCAAACCAAGCATAATTTGAGCCAACTCACATATGAAGTGGGTAATATCCTGACGGCCTTGACCTTGTAAAATCTCCAATGCTTCAAGGATTTCCAGACGATTTCCAATCGCACGCCCTAAAGGCTGGCTCATATCCGTAATCACCGCTACTGTCTTCCGGCCAACAGCCTTACCAAGTTCCACCATGGTTTGAGCCAACTCACGCGCCTCATCAACCGTCTTCATGAAGGCGCCCTCACCGACAGTTACGTCTAGCAAAATAGCATCCGCTCCTGCCGCGATTTTCTTGCTCATCACCGAACTCGCAATCAAAGGAATCGTGTCGACAGTTGCGGTCACATCACGGAGGGCGTAGAGAAGTTTATCTGCTTTAACCAGCTGGTCTGATTGCCCAATGACAGATACACCAATATCCTGAACCTGACGAATGAAATCTTCTTGACTGCGCTCGACTTGATAGCCCTTAATGGATTCCAATTTATCAATTGTCCCACCAGTATGGCCGAGACCACGACCACTCATTTTTGCCACAGGCACACCAAAGCTAGCAACAAGAGGAGCTAAAATCAAGGTTACCTTATCGCCGACACCACCAGTAGAATGCTTGTCAACTTTCACACCATCAATGGCAGACAGGTCAAACTCTTGCCCAGTCTTGACCATCTTCATAGTCAAATCTGAGATTTCTCGTGTCGTCATTCCTTTGAAATAGACAGCCATAGCAAAGGCAGACATTTGATAATCAGGGACAGTTCCTGACACATAGCCTTCTACCAGCCATTCAATTTCACTTGAAGTCAATTCTTGACCATCTCGTTTCTTTTGGATTAAATCAACTACTCTCATTCTTTCACACTTCTAAGGATATAGTATCCCTTATCTTTTTTGACGATTTCACAATTACCAAACACATCCTCCATCTTGGACTTAGCACTTGGAGCCCCTTGTTTTTTCTGGATGACGATGGTCAAATCCCCACCAGTTTCCAAGAAATCTTTACTTTTCTCGATGATTTCATGAACGACTTGCTTGCCCGCACGGATAGGAGGATTGGAAATGACATGGTCAAATCGCCCTTGAACTCTTGCATAAATATTAGATTGAAATATCGTCGCTTTTACATTATTTTTTTCAGCATTTTGTCGCGCCAAATCCAAGGCACGATTATTGATATCGACCATGGTAGCCTGAACGCCATAAGCCTTAGCTAAAGACAAGCCCAAAGGTCCGTAACCACAGCCTACATCAAGGACAGTTTCTCCTTGGTTGACCTCCAGACACTTGAGCAAGAGTTGACTTCCAAAGTCAACCATCTTCTTGCTAAAAACACCTGCATCCGTCAGAAAGGTCATTTTTTCTCCCAACAATTCTACTCGCAACTCATGTATGTCGTGAGCAGCGTCAGGATTTTCTGCATAGTACATTTTATTCATAACCCTATTCTATCATATTTTGGATCGAATTGTAAATCGTTTACATATCCAGAATGAGACAAAAAGATTGAAGGAAGTTGCGTTACAATAACTCCCCTTCAATCTCTTTCAACTTTTATAAGCAACTTGTATTTCATCTAGGACTACAGCTATCATTGCCATGATAAAACAACAAATTTATTGTCTATAATCAAGCGCATTTTTATTACTATTGCTTAACCTTCAGATACTTAATTATCAACAAAATTCCCAACAAAATATTTAGATAAAAGCCCAATTGATAAGTTTGTGTCAGGATTTCCAAACTTGTCCAAAGTCGTATCAAATCTTCTAGTGACATGCGGAAGAAATAACCCTCTGTCGCAATCCATAGAACTAAAAAGAAATAACTACCAGCAGCAAGCCATTTCGTTCACCGTTTTTTTAGGAAGAAAGCAATCAAAAGCGAACAGATAAAGACAGCTGTTACAATGGCATGTTCCATCAAAAAAGTAAAACCGTAATAGATTTCCACAAAGCGTCTACCATTATCCGCATTGACTCCTTTTATAAAAGGTAAGGCAAAACTTAAAATAAAACAGAGTTCCAATAGGTAACGTTTCAAGATTTTCATAGTACACCTCCTATAAGTTATAAACCCCAAAGCCCCCTTTATAGCTGATAAGTCAGTAGAAAGCAGCTCCTACTTCATCAATAAATTATTCATCCTCTATCTACTTATATTATATACTATTGACTTACCACATTCAAGAAACCGCTTTATTTTTTTAACTTTTTATGGTATGATAGACAAAATATCTAGGGGAAAACAAATGACCAACGAATTTTTACATTTTGAAAAAATCAGTCGCCAGACTTGGCAATCTTTACATCGAAAGACGACACCTCCTTTGACAGAAGAGGAATTAGAATCCATCAAGAGTTTTAATGACCAGATTAGCTTGCAGGATGTTACCGATGTCTATCTCCCCCTAGCCCATCTCATCCAGATTTACAAGCGTACCAAGGATGATTTGGCCTTTTCAAAAGGGATTTTCCTTCAACGTGAAAGCAAATCCCAGCCTTTTATCATTGGGGTTTCTGGGAGTGTTGCCGTTGGAAAATCCACAACCAGTCGCCTACTTCAAATCCTACTGTCCCGTACACTTACAGATGCTACGGTTGAGTTGGTAACAACTGACGGCTTTCTCTATCCCAACCAGACCTTGATTGAACAAGGGATTTTAAATCGTAAGGGATTTCCTGAAAGCTATGATATGGAAGCTCTTCTCAACTTCTTAGACTGCATC
Organism: Streptococcus sp. 4155; assembly: GCF_013276695.1. NCBI lineage: Bacteria > Bacillati > Bacillota > Bacilli > Lactobacillales > Streptococcaceae > Streptococcus > Streptococcus sp. 4155. The sequence goes on along the minus strand of NZ_VMLM01000042.1, from coordinate 17,599 downwards.
AAAAATGGACAAGATGTGGATATTCCTGTCTATTCTCATGAAGTCTACGACATCGTACCTGAGGAAAAGCAAAGTGTCAAAGCTGCTGATTTTGTAATTGTTGAGGGAATCAATGTCTTTCAAAATCCACAAAACAATCGTCTCTATATCACTGACTTCTTTGACTTTTCCATCTATGTTGATGCTGCAGTCGATGACATTGAGAGTTGGTATCTAGACCGTTTCTTGAAAATGCTGAGCCTAGCCCGAAACGACCCTGATAGCTACTATTATCGTTTTACACAAATGCCGATTGGGGAAGTGGAGTCCTTTGCCCATCAGGTCTGGACCAGTATCAATCTCACAAATCTACAAAATTATATTGAACCAACTAGAAATCGTGCGGAAGTGATTCTTCATAAAACAAAGAACCATGAAATCGATGAAATTTACTTAAAAAAATAATTTTCCCTTGTCAAAACGTAAGTTTTCAGATATAATGGTATAGTTAGTAAATATGGAGGTAAGAACATTGGCAAACATTAAATCAGCTATCAAACGCGCTGAATTGAACGTTAAACAAAACGAAAAGAACTCAGCTCAAAAATCAGCTATGCGTACTGCTATCAAAGCTTTCGAAGCAAACCCATCTGAAGAACTTTTCCGTGCTGCTAGCTCAGCTATCGATAAAGCAGAAACTAAAGGTTTGATTCACAAAAACAAAGCAAGCCGCGACAAAGCTCGTCTTTCAGCTAAACTTGCTAAATAAGAAACAGTCCATAGAGGCTGTTTTTTTGTCCTCAAATAGGAAAAGGTAGAAAATGAAAATCGCTATTATCGGATATTCTGGTGCTGGTAAGTCAACTCTAGCCGAAAAGTTGTCTCACTGCTACTCCATCCCAAAACTACACATGGACACACTCCAATTTCAACCCGGTTGGCAAGACAGTGATCGCGAATGGATGTTGACAGAGATGAAAAACTTTCTCACCAAGCATGAAGCTTGGGTCATCGATGGTAATTATTCTTGGTGTTTCTATGAGGAAAGAATGCAGGAAGCTGACCAAATCATCTTTCTCAATTTTTCTCCATTTACCTGTCTCTTTCGAGCTTTTAAGCGTTATCTTAAATACCGGGGAAAAGTCAGAGAAAGTATGGCTAAGGGATGCCCCGAGCAATTCAACTGGGAATTTATTCGTTGGATTCTCTGGGATGGTCGAACAAAAAATGCTAAGGATAGATACCAATATTTAAACAATACTTACCCAGAAAAGATGCGTATTCTCCATTCTCAAGCAGAGATTGATTGTTTTTTGCAATCTCTTAAAAAATAGACGGTAGAGCAACATTTCATTAAGGTCACAGTATGGACTGAATGACTAAAAAAGGAAGATTTTCATCCAGAAAGTCTTCCTTTTGTGTTCTCTTTTATTCAGCAATCAAGGTTTCTAATCCAACCTTCATCATATCGGTGAAGGTATTTTGACGTTCTTCTGCAGTCGTGTCCTCATCTGGATTAACCAAGCTATCAGAGATTGTCATAATAGCTAGCGCGTCAACATGGTGTTGGGCTGCCAGATAGTAAAGTGCTGCTGCTTCCATTTCCACAGCCTTGACTCCCCATTTACCAAGCTCGATGTTCTTTTCAAAGTAGTTTGAATAAAAGACATCAGATGACAAAACGTTCCCAACGTGGGTTGTCATACCGAGATTTTTGGCAATATGATAAGCCTTATCTAGCAAATCAAAGCTAGCGATTTGTGGGAAATCGTACTGTGGCCAGTCATTGCGGATGATGTTAGAGTTGGTTGCAGCTGCCTGCGCCAAAACCAATTCACGTACGTGGACATCTGCATTCAAAGATCCTGCAGTTCCCACACGAATCAATTTTTTCACTCCGTAGTCAACAATTAACTCACGCGCATAAATCGAAATAGATGGCATTCCCATCCCAGTTCCCATAACAGATACACGGTGACCCTTGTAAGTACCAGTGTAACCAAACATGTTACGCACTTCGTTAAAACAAACAGCATCTTCAAGGAAATTCTCCGCAATAAATTTCGCACGAAGAGGATCCCCTGGAAGAAGAATTTTATCAGCAATTTCACCCTGCTGAGCAGCAATATGGATAGACATAATTTATGATACAAAGAGCGACAAGAAAACGACTGAAAATTAGGAATCTGACGAGAAATCCTGATTTTTCAGTCAGATTATCTATTTTCCAAGTTTTCCGCTCGTGTTCAAATCAGAACACACGCTCTACCTTTCTTTATTTTATATTGAGAAAGATACCAAACCCGTCAAAAAGCAAAGGGAAAATAGGAGTTGGGCGCAGTGAGCGATGCTCGCTAGACCAACTATCTTTTTCCCACTGCTTTTAGGGTGGGGTCAATTCCTTTCTTAATTTTGATGATATTGAGAAGATTAGAACGGCTTCAATTCAAACCCGAACTCCCCTTCTCTTCTGAGTTTTTAGAAAAGTTTTCCGCTCGTGTTCAAATCAAAACACGCGCTCTACCTTTCTTTTTTATATTTTATATTGAGAAAGATACCAAACCCGTTAAAAAGCCAAAGGGAAAATAGGAGTGGGGCGCAGTGAGCGATGCTCGCTAGACCAACTATCTTTTTCCCACTGCTTTTATGATGGGTTCAATTCCTTTCTTTCTTAATTTTGATAATATTGAGAAGAGTAGATCGGATTCAATTCAAACCCGAACTCCCCTTCCTTTCTAAGTTTTTAGAAAAGTTTTTCCGCTCATGTTCAAATTAGAACACCTCACTATACCTTTCTGTTTAATTTTGTTCTTTCACAGAGAGCTACCTGAGTTCTCTTCAAGCTCAGGTAGTTCTTCTATTATAGACTAAATCATCTCATTCTTGAATAGTAGGATTTTTTACAAGACATCGTCATCAGAAATCTTAGAATTTAATGTTGTTCCCCAATGGGTAATTTTACGGTGGGGTTGAGCTAAAATTGGTCTATTTTCATAGATTGTTTGCCATCTATTCCATAGTAGACCTGTCTTTTTCTCAATCTTAATTCGCAGATTCCTCATATTTTCTTTGATTGGGAAGTTGAGGACAAAACCTGCAGTCTGGTTGCGACCGTTTCCTTCCCAAGAACGACTACGAACAACTTGGTTTCCATCTTTATCTACTGTAACTTCTTCCCAAGTTATAGAGTAGCGGGCAATGTAAGCTCCACTATGTTGAATTGTCAATGTTTTTTCTTTGGCAGGAGTCTGACTGATTGGTTGAACTGGCTTAGAAACTTGTGTCGCCGTCTCACCATTCGTAGCGATAAAGCGGAAAACTTCTACTTCTGCAAGACTGAGGGCTTGATTGTTCTTACGTAGTTGCACACGAACACGGCGTCCCAATTTCCCATTTAATTGAACATCCAAGCTCGTTCCGTCAAGTTTAGAAACATACTGTCTAGCAACTTCTGTTCCTTTTTCATCATACAAAATCACATCAAAGTCTGACAGACGTTTAGAAAGTTCTCCATCCCCACGGTTATGAAGTCGGACAAGTCCTACCTGTTCTGTACGACCTAAATCAACTTCCCACCAAGGCTGGTTTTCAAATTTTGTATGGGTAATTGATTGCTGGCTATAACTACTATTGGTATTGCCATCCAAGGCACGACTAGCATCTCCACCAAAATCAGTAGAACTTTGCTTAGCTTGTTTTTTCCAAGCGATATTCTCAGCACGATATACTTGGACTTCTGCAAGACTGAGGGCATTATAGCCTTCTAGCTCAATTCGAACATAGCGCGCTTTTTTATGGTTAATCGCAATTTGTGCTGACACATCTTTAAGAGATGTTATGCGTTTTCTCTCAATTTCTTTACCAGAACTGTCTAAAAGAATGACATCAAAGTTTGCCAATCTATCCTGGGCAGTGTCTGTGCGGTTGTAAATATTGATTTGGCGAATGGTTTCTTCTTTAGCCAAATCTACTTGCCACCAAGGCTTAGATTGGAAGTTGGTATGAGTGACAGAATTGTGACCATAGTTACCATCAACTTTGCCATCCACAGCTCTTCTAGCATCTCCTCCGAAAGCTGTCGAACTTTGAGTAACCTGTTTCCCTAAGGTAATATTTTCCATTGGTTCCGCGCTTGGTTGACTAGAAGATTGGGGCAGAGCCTGTTTCTTAAAGAATCGCACTTTATCCAATTTTGGATCACGATAACCATGTTTATCCAAGGTAGTTCGTTTACCAATATTAAAGTTAGGAATATCATTCATTCGACTTTCAAAATAGCCACGAGAACGGTGTTTAAAGCGTGAATTACCTGTAAATGTAACAATATCACGATCGTTATGAATCAAGGGAGTCACAACATTATCATTATCAACCACATAATGCTTAATTTTTCCACTAACAGCTAATTTACGGCTTTCCAAACCAACATCCCAGAAATCATTCTCAGCATTCCAAACCGCTCTGGAAGTAATCACTTTAGGCGCACTGAAAGTCGTCACTTTTCGCAATACATGGTTATAAAAATCAGGATATTTTTGGTAAGCTTCAACCGCTGCAATCTGAGCTAGGTAGCCTCCAAGAGAATGGCCTGTCATATACAACTTGGTAATACTTGTATCCTTGGCTAATTCCCCAACAACCTTGCGGATATCATCCGCTTGCGCTGGTTTATTTCCTCCTAACAAAACAAAATCTGCACTTAAATCTTTCGCATCATTCCGTCTTGTTCCACGTATAGCCAACATGTGCACCGTTCCATCTTTGAGATAAGGAAGGTCGCTCTTGGTCTCAAATAAGAAAGCATCCAAGCCACTATCTGTATGGTAGGCTTTTTTCATCTTCCAGAAAGAAGCCAATTCATTGTGCATGAGTTTGTATTCTTGACGGTCAAGATAGAGACTAGGGAAAGGATTCTTATGATCTAAAATTTTCTCAATATAATCATCGTCTCGATAGGCTAACTCCATAAAGAGAAGAGAATCACGGTCTGTGACATACCATTCTTTCTTATTGTCATCTTCTCCATCTGCCAAACCATCCCCATCACTGTCTGCTAGCAAGGGATGACTGTTATATCCTAGATAATCCTTACCATCTTTGTTGTAAACATAAAGTTCATCTTTGTTTTTGATGCCATCTTGGTCATCATCCCCTTCCAAATCAAGAACTTTTTCACCGTAGAGAGATTCATCAATCAAATCATTTTCTAAATGCAATTCCCCTTTGGAAATCTTCACCAAATCTTATGCTGTTAGAGAACGAGTATTTGTTGGTTTTTCTGTCACAGCTTCTTCTTTAGTTTCTTCTACAGGAGCAAGAATAGGTAAGTATTGAGCTGGCTCGGTTATCTCTACTTTTGACTCTTCCCTTTTGTTTTCAAGAACTTCACTTGCTTCCGGAAGCGTTTGAGGAGCTAGTCTTGACTCCTCTCTAAGAGGAGTTTCTAGTTTTGGAGCAACATTTTCTGGCTCTCTCAATTCCTCCTTAGAATCTAGCACTCTTGTTGCCACTTCAGATGTTACATCTTGCTTTAGTTCATTGGCTGAAATTCCAGCTGGAGCTAGAAATGCGAAGCCGACTGCAACAGATACAACTCCGATACTTAATTTTTTTATGCCAAAACGCATCATTCGTTGACCAATTTTCATTATTTCTTATCTTTCTTTTCGTTTATTTATAAGCAGACTCAAACTAAATCTCCTTGTGCTATATATAGGACAGGGCTAAGAAATTCAGAAAGTAATACTCTTCGAAAA
>NZ_VMLM01000042.1:1065-11832 GCF_013276695.1 Streptococcus sp. 4155 | reverse complement strand
TTTGAGCAACCTGCGGCTAACTTCCTAGTTTGCTCTTTGATTTTCATTGAGTATAAATTCATTCTTATCTCTTCTTATCATACTAGTCTGCTTGGCTAGGAAGCTAATTCCAGCATCCTAGATTCTTGTCTTTCACAATGCTAACTATCAGACTCTTTCAGTTACAAGAGCAGGAAGGATCTCATGGTATACCGATGTTTCTTCTTTGTTCCGAATAGTCAACCATGAAAGGAAAGAGGCATTCTCCCTTTTAAATCTTTTTTCTTACAATGCTGCAAGAATCGCTTTAAGCAAGCCTTTAAAGTCACCTTTGACACGTTCGGTTACTTCTACAACTTCTTCGTGATTGAGTTCTTCTTGGAAACCAGCCGCAAAGTTAGTAATACATGAAATTCCTAGAACTTTCAAACCTGAATGGGCTGCTACAATAACTTCAGGAACCGTAGACATACCGACTGCATCAGCTCCCAGTGTCTTATAGGCACGAATTTCTGCCGGTGTTTCATAAGTTGGACCAGTTACACCGATATAGACACCTTCATCAAGCTTGATACCAAGTTTTTTAGCCACTTCATGGGCAGTAGCACGGTATTCTGGTGTGTAGGCCTTAGACATATCTGGGAAACGAGGACCAAAGTCATCCAAGTTTTCACCCATCAATGGATTTTGCCCCGTCATATTGATATGGTCTGAGATAGCCATCAAAGTACCAGGACCATATCCAATACCACCAGCTGCATTGGTTACAATGACACCTTCACATCCAAGAACTTTCATGACACGTACTGGGAAAGTCACCACTTCCAGAGGATTCCCTTCGTAGAAATGGAAGCGACCTTGAAGAGCCAAGACCTTGCGACCTGCCAGTTCACCATATACCAATTTCCCAGCGTGACCAACTACTGTTGAACGGCCCCAGTTTGGAATCTGAGCATAGTCTACTACAACTGGATTTTCGATTTCTTCTGCCAGTTCTCCCAGTCCTGATCCAAGGATTAGACCGAACTCAGGCGCTTGAATTCCCTTGTCTTTCAGGAAAGCAGCTGTTTCATTGATTTTGTTTAAAAATCTCATTGTGTGTCTCCTTTATTATTTTTTAGCATTTGACCAATTTTGTCAAAGGTTTTAGCATTACGAATAGTAATGTGGCGATAGAAAGGCATCTTGAGCAGATCCTTGTGATAGGCAGTTTTAGAGTAGGTTTCTTCAGAAAATTTCCCCCAGAAAATACCAAGTTTTCCAAAATGAAGCACCTCATCTTCCAGTTTCAAACTGCCTACTTTCTCGATGACTTGCTCCACATCCAAACCCTCAGTGTAAAAGAGAACGTCTTTTCTTGCCAAGTCTTCATTCCACCAAGCTGGTAGACTCTCAAGTTCGTCTTCATAATCTTCTTGACTCAGTAAAGAAAACCTCTGAATAAATGGATAACGAGTCCCAAAGAAAGTCTCTAACCTTTCAATCAATTTGACTTTTGAGTCTGTAGAAGTAAAGAAGATATTACCACTGTTGATGTAGCTTTCAACCTTTTTCAATTCCCAACTCTGTCAGTTCTTGACGAAGCTCCGCCATGACGACCTTATTCTTGCCACCAACATTGATGCCTCTCACCAGCAGAGCATAGCGCGTCATCTTATACCAATTTATCTAAGAAACTTTCCCCGATCATAGCTGTTTCAACACCAAAGTTATCTGCAACAGTCGCTGAGATATCTGCAAAATGTCCAACTGGAATCAAACCATTTCCTTTAAAGGCAGGACTGTAAGCCAAAAGTGGAATATATTCGCGAGTGTGGTCTGTTCCTGCATAGGTTGGGTCATTTCCATGGTCAGCAGTAATCAAGAGAAGGTCGTTCTCTCGCATGGCTGCGATAATTTCAGGTAAGCGTTCATCAAACTCATGCAAGCAATCACGGTAACCGTGAGCATTACGACGGTGGCCGTAAAGGGCATCAAAGTCAACCAAGTTTGTGAATGAGAATCCTTTTTCAAATTCAGCAAGGCTCATGGTCTTCAATAGTGTATCTATTCCATGACTGTTTGACTTGTTGTGACCCATATCATGGTTGATACCAGCACCGTTAAAGATATCATTGATTTTACCCACAGCATAAGTATCGATACCAGCCTCATTCAATTTATCCAAAACAGTTGGGGCAAATGGAGATACAGCCAAGTCACGACGGTTTGCCGTACGAGTGAAGTTACCTGGTTCACCTACATAAGGGCGAGCAATGATACGACCTAGAAGGGCAGGGCGCTCAAGTGTAATTGAACGAGCGTATTCACAGATACGGTACAATTCGTCCAAAGGAATAATATCTTCGTGGGCAGCAATTTGCAAAACAGGATCAGCTGAAGTATAGATAATCAACTCTCCAGTTTCCATCTGACGTGGTCCAAAATCATCGATAACAGCCGTTCCTGAATAAGGTTTGTTGGCTTCACGAATAACCTTGCGTCCTGAGAATTCTTCGATTTTTGTCAGGATTTCTTCTGGGAATCCGTTCCAGAAAGTATCGAAAGGCTCAGTAATGTTGAGTCCCATGATTTCCCAGTGTCCAGTCATAGTATCCTTACCAAGAGATACTTCCTCTAATTTTGTTGCATATCCAGTTGGATTGCTTTCAGCTGCTACAGTCTTAAGAGGAGTTTCACGAGGAATATTTCCAAGACCTATTTTAGCCATGTTTGGGACATTCAAACCAACTGTTTTTGAAATGTGTCCCAGTGTGTCAGAAGCTCCATCTGGAACCCCTGCATTGACAAAGTTATTAGCATCTGGTGCTGCACCGATTCCTACAGAATCCAGTACCACCAAATGAATACGATTAAATTTAGACATCTTATGCCCCCTTCTATTTTCCTTTTTTTGAAGTTGAAATCTGAACTCCATCTCGTCCAGCAACGATTACCTTATCCACCATTTGGTTGAATAAACCATGCTCCACAACACCAACGACATGGTCCAATTCTTGTCCAAAAGCAATTGGATTTTCAATGACATCCAAGGCGAGGTCAATGATAAAATTCTGCATATCCGTCACAAAACGTTGGCCGTCTTTTTCACGGAAACTTGGTTTGTAGCCAGCTCGTTCAAAATGACGAAAGACCTGCTCTGCACCATACTGAACCACTTCTACTGGCAATTTAAAAGCACCTAGTTTTTCGACCAGCTTGCTTTCATCCACCACCCAAATGTATTCTTTTGATGGTGTTGCGACCACCTTTTCCATGAGAAGGGCACCACCACCGCCTTTGATTCCATTAAACTGACTATCCACTTCATCCGCGCCATCAACCGTCACATCGACAAAGTCTACTTGGTCAATAGACTTGAGCGGGATATTAAGGCCTTCCGCCTGTTTAGTGGTCACACTAGAAGTTGTTACAGCTGTAATCTGCAATCCTTCTTCCTTGATACGACGACCGATTTCTTCGACAAAATAATAGGCAGTCGAGCCTGTTCCAAGTCCAACGACCATTCCATCGCTCACGAACTCAGCAGCCTTGATACCTGCCATTTTCTTCAGATTTTCCACCGATTTACCTCCATCATTCTCAGTTCTTATTTTACTATGAAATCGCTTTTTATTCAAGTGAAAAGATCAAATTTACATTTTTCATCAATCTTTCTTTGAAAATATGCATTTTCTTTTTATCAAACGAATAAAAATGAGTTTATCTTTTATGTATTTGCTTTGTTCATCTCTTTCCAGTTCCAAAAACAAGACCTTAACTTTGATACGTCTAGTTTAGCATTAAAGCAGGCGCATTTCAAGAATCATAAATTAAGAGAAGGAAGTGGGTTTATCTATCTATTTTAAACAAGTTTATCTTTGCTTACCCTCTCTTGTTGACAAATAATTTTCATTACTTTAGGAATACAATTACTAATCTCCGTTGGCAAAACCACATACTGTTCTTGAGCTAGTTCTTGGGCAATAGCTGAATGAAGATGGGTCGCTACCGTCACACATTCGTAGAGACTGGCCTGTCGGAATTGGCCTGCAAATCCTGCAATCATTCCAGCAAGAGTATCTCCCATCCCCCCAGTCGCCTGATAGGGACCGCCGACCTGTAACTGGTAATAATCAGATTGACCAGCTTGCCAAATACGAGTAGCTGGACCTTTCTCTACCAAAATTGTTCCTTGAGGAAATGAAGTCAGGGCACTAGCTGTTGCATCTTCCTTTTGCTTTTCAATAGCAATACCAGACAGCTTTTCCCATTCTTTTTGGTGGGGAGTTAGGATAAGCTGGTTAGACGGAAACGACAAACTTGTCCTAGCAAGAATGGTCAGGGCACCACCATCTACAATCAAAATCTGATTCTGTTTTAAGCTAGCAAAGACCTGTTTGACTAGATCTTCTCCAAAAGCATCGTCTCCTAAACCAGGTCCCAGCAAGACAACTTCTGCCTTCTCCAACTGCTCTTTTAACAATTGCTTGTCTTGAAGAGAAAATGCCATAGCCTCAGGTAAATGGCTGTGCAGAGCTGGAATATTTTCCCTGTCCGTTCCAACGGTCACCAATCCTGCACCACTCTTAACAGCAGCTAGTGCAGCCATAATGATAGCACCTCCATAAGGATAAGTGCCACCAAGCAGCAGCAGACGACCATGGTCTCCTTTATGACTTGTACGAGAACGTTCAATAATAACTTTTTCTAGTAAAGTTTGATCAATCACTTTCATCGTTTTTTCCTCTCGCTTTTATTATACAACAAAAAGGAGGCGCAGACCTCCTTTTGTAATCTTATATCTAAAATTTAATACTCATTTCTGCCATTTCAGATATAGCTATAGAAAATACACTCTCTTCAGCGATTTTTCTCTTATTTTCTATCCAATGTCCGAACTGCCGCCTGATAAGTTTGCTCCATTAGCATGGTAATGGTCATAGGGCCTACACCTCCAGGAACTGGTGTGATGTGGCTAGCAAGTGGGGCAACTGCCTCATAGTCAACATCTCCACAGAGCTTGCCATTTTCATCGCGGTTCATACCGACATCAATGACAACCGCACCTGGTTTGACAAAGTCAGCAGTCACAAACTTAGCACGACCGATTGCGACCACCAGAATATCTGCTTTAGCAGCCACCTTGGCAAGATTATGGGTGCGTGAATGGGTCAAGGTTACTGTTGCATTCTTGGACAAAAGAAGCTGGGCCATGGGTTTTCCAACAATGTTTGAACGACCGATGACGACCGCATTTTTACCTTCCAAATCAATCCCATATTCATGGAACATTTCCATAATCCCTGCAGGTGTTGATGGAATCATGACTGGATGACCAGACCAGAGACGCCCCATGTTTAAGGGATGGAACCCATCCACATCCTTTTCTGGATCAATAGACAATAGAACCGCCTCTTCATCGATATGTTTTGGTAATGGCAACTGAACCAAAATCCCATGCCAAGCTGGATCCTGATTGTATTTAGCAATCAGGTCTAACAATTCCTCTTGAGTAATGGTCTCTGGAACTCGCACTACTTCGCTACGGAAACCAGCCGCAAGAGCTGACCTCTCCTTGTTGCGAACGTAGACTTGGCTGGCTGGATTATCCCCAACCAAAATCACTACCAAACCAGGTACTAGACCTGTTTCTTCCTTTAATTTTGCAGTCTTTTCAGCCAATTGCCCCTGCAATTTGACCGCTAAAGCTTTCCCATCAATGATCTGTGTCATATCAATTCTCTTTTCTTTCAAATATCTTCCATTATAGCAAAAACTGCCTGCACCCCCTAACACTTATTTCCTAGGCTATCCTATAGTTTCAAACTATAAGAAAAAGCTCTGGTTGAGCTTTTCACTAATCTTGTCTTGAAATTTTAAAATAGATTATAAAACCTTACTCAAGAAGTCTTTAGTCCGTTGTTCTTGGGTTTGTTCAAAAATCTGTTCAGGTATTCCGTCTTCAACAACCACACCGTCTGCCATAAAGATGACATGATCTGCCACCTCACGGGCAAATCCCATTTCATGTGTTACGATAACCATGGTCATTCCTGATTTGGCTAGATCTTGCATAACAGCCAATACCTCACCCACCATTTCAGGATCCAAGGCTGAAGTTGGCTCGTCAAAGAGTAAAACATCTGGTTCCATAGCCAACCCACGCGCGATAGCAATCCGTTGCTGCTGCCCACCTGACAAACTCTGTGGATAAGCGTCTGCCTTATCCGGCAAACCAACTTTTTCCAACAGCTCTTGAGCTCTCTTCTCAGCAACTGCCTTGCTTTCACCTTTGGTCTTGATAGGTGACAAGGTAATATTTTCCATCACAGTCATATTAGGAAAGAGATTAAATTGTTGGAAAACCATGCCCATCTTCTCACGCATGGCAAAGAGGTCATTCTTCTTGTCCGTAATATCGACTCCCTCAAAGATAACCTTTCCTTTAGTTGCTTCTTCCAACAAATTCATAGAGCGAAGCAAGGTAGATTTCCCGCTCCCTGAAGGACCGATGATAACGACAACTTCTCCTCTTTTAATCTCGAGGTTGATGCCCTTCAATACTTCATTCTTTCCAAAAGATTTATGTAAATTTTCAATTTTTATCAAGATTTCTGTCATTATTTCTTATCTCCTTGTCCCATATGTTTTTCAAAAGCTTTCAAGGCTACTGTCAGAATAGAGGTCATAATCAAGTAGTAAAATGCTGCAAATAAAAGTGGTGTTAAAGGTAGATAGGTTGTTGTAGAAACTGTTGTAGCCCCATTCCACAACTCCATGACCCCAATAGCTGATAAGAGGGAGCTGTCCTTGATAATGGTGATAAATTCGTTCCCCAATGCTGGCAAGATATTTTTGATTGCTTGTGGCAAAATCACATAACGCATCGCATTTTTAGGACGAATCCCTAAAGAATAGGCCGCCTCTAACTGCCCCTTAGGAACCGCATTAATCCCAGCACGAACAGTCTCAGAAACATAAGCACCACTGTTCATAGAAATAATCAAAATCCCTGGAATCAGACGAGAAAGATCAACACCCAAAATCCCAACCTGAATAGTCGGAGCATTGATGTGCATAAGAGCAAAGGTAATCATAATCTGAACCATCATCGGTGTCCCACGGAAAATCCAAACGTACAAGTTGGCCAGCCAAACAAGCGGTTTAAACTTTGAACGTTGCCCAAAAGCCAAGACAACCCCCAAAATGGTTCCCAAAATGACAACACAGATAGAAATAAGAACCGTCACAACAGCCCCATAGTTAAAATAAGGTAAATACTTAGGTAAAAAAGAAAAATTCATAGTCACACTGCTTTCTAAAATAGAATACTGTATGATTATAACGTATATTGAATTAAAATTCAAATCTTTTATCCAATTTATTTAAAAATCTTTAAACTAGCAGAATTAGCGAGAAATCTTAGTTTTTTTCTAGTCAAGTTGGCCTCCTTTATGGTAAAATAGTAACGATAAGAAATGAAGGAGAATCAAAATGGAATCACATTTGGTTAGAATCATCAACCGCCTTGAAGCAATGGCAAACGATGGCGGAAATTTAAAACGTAATTTTGAACGTGAAGGAGTTGTTGTTGCAGAAGTTGCGTACAGCCACGACGAAGAAAACGGCTCAATCTTTACCCTTCGTGACGTAGAAGCTCGCGAAACGTATACGTTTGATAGCATTGACTTAATTGCAATGGAGATTTACGAACTTCTCTACTAATCTAAAACAAGCTGGGATTGTCCCTGCATGTCTAACCAAAATCCTTTTTGTCTCACAAATAGGATTTTTTTATAGTCCAAATTCACAAAAATTTTCATTGTAACAACTTTTCAAAGCTGCAATCTTTTTACTTGCTTTACACCCCAATCCTGTTATAATGAGAGTATAGGAATTTGACTATTTTTGACCTTTAAACAGATCAGGATAAAGAAAGAAATGAGGTAGATGTATGCTTTGTCAAAACTGTAAAATCAACGACTCAACAATTCATCTTTACACCAATCTCAATGGAAAACAAAAACAAATTGACCTCTGTCAAAACTGCTACAAGATTATCAAAACAGATCCTAACAATAGCCTCTTCAAAGGTATGACGGATCTGAACAATCGTGACTTCGATCCCTTTGGTGATTTTTTCAATGACCTAAACAATTTCAGACCTTCTAGCAATACTCCTCCTATTCCCCCAACCCAATCAGGTGGAGGTTACGGTGGAAACGGCGGTTATGGTTCCCAAAATCGTGGTTCTGCTCAAACTCCACCAGCAAGCCAAGAAAAAGGCCTGCTGGAAGAATTTGGTATCAACGTAACTGAGATTGCCCGTCGTGGAGACATTGACCCCGTTATTGGGCGCGACAATGAGATTATCCGTGTCATCGAGATTCTCAATCGTAGAACCAAGAATAATCCTGTTCTTATCGGTGAACCGGGTGTCGGAAAAACGGCCGTTGTCGAAGGTCTAGCTCAGAAAATCGTTGATGGCGATGTTCCACATAAACTCCAAGGTAAACAAGTCATCCGTCTGGATGTGGTTAGCTTGGTGCAAGGAACGGGGATCCGTGGACAATTTGAAGAACGCATGCAAAAACTCATGGAAGAAATTCGCAAACGTGAGGACATCATCCTCTTTATCGATGAAATCCATGAAATTGTCGGTGCTGGTTCTGCGAGTGATGGTAATATGGACGCAGGAAATATCCTCAAGCCAGCCCTTGCTCGTGGGGAACTGCAACTGGTCGGCGCTACTACCCTCAATGAATACCGTATCATTGAAAAGGATGCTGCCCTCGAGCGTCGTATGCAGCCTGTCAAGGTTGATGAACCAACGGTGGAAGAAACAATCACTATCCTCAAAGGGATTCAAAAGAAATACGAAGACTACCACCACGTTCAATATACCGATGCTGCAATTGAAGCAGCTGCAACTCTTTCCAATCGTTACATCCAAGATCGCTTCTTACCTGACAAGGCCATTGACCTCCTAGATGAAGCTGGTTCTAAGATGAATTTGACCTTGAATTTTGTAGACCCTAAAGTCATTGATCAGCGCTTGATTGAGGCTGAAAATCTCAAGTCTCAAGCTACACGAGAAGAAGATTTTGAAAAAGCCGCCTACTTCCGTGACCAGATTGCCAAATATAAGGAAATGCAAAAGAAAAAGGTCACAGACCAGGATACTCCAATCATCAGTGAAAAAACCATTGAGCATATTATTGAGCAGAAAACCAACATCCCTGTTGGTGATTTAAAAGAGAAAGAACAATCTCAACTCATCCATCTAGCCGAAGATCTCAAGTCTCATATTATTGGCCAAGATGATGCAGTCGATAAGATTGCTAAGGCTATTCGCCGTAATCGTGTCGGTCTTGGTACGCCTAACCGTCCAATTGGAAGCTTCCTCTTTGTCGGACCAACTGGGGTCGGTAAGACAGAACTTTCCAAACAATTAGCTATCGAACTCTTTGGTTCTGCTGATAGTATGATTCGCTTTGATATGAGTGAATACATGGAAAAACACAGTGTGGCTAAGTTGGTCGGCGCTCCTCCAGGTTATGTTGGCTATGATGAGGCTGGTCAATTAACTGAAAAAGTTCGCCGCAATCCATATTCTCTCATCCTTCTCGATGAAGTGGAAAAAGCTCACCCAGATGTTATGCACATGTTTCTACAAGTCTTGGACGATGGTCGTTTGACAGATGGGCAAGGACGGACCGTTAGCTTCAAGGATGCCATCATTATCATGACCTCAAATGCAGGTACAGGTAAGTCTGAAGCCAACGTTGGATTTGGGGCTACTAGAGAAGGACGTACCAACTCTGTTCTCGGTGAACTCGGCAACTTCTTTAGCCCAGAGTTTATGAACCGTTTTGATGGCATTATCGAATTTAAGGCTCTCAGCAAGGATAATCTCCTTCAGATTGTCGAGCTCATGCTAGCAGATGTTAACAAGCGCCTCTCTAGCAACAACATTCATTTGGATGTAACTGACAAGGTCAAGGAAAAGCTGGTTGACCTAGGTTATGATCCAAAAATGGGAGCACGCCCACTTCGTCGGACTATTCAAGACTATATTGAGGACGCAATCACTGACTACTACCTTGAAAATCCAAGCGAAAAAGACCTCAAAGCAGTTCTGACTAGCAAGGGAAACATTCAAATTAAGTCTGCCAAAAAAGTTGAAGTAAAAACTTATGAAAAAGAAGTATAAATCCTATAGAAAAGGAGTAGAAAATGAAAATTTTCTGCTCTTTTTACTAAAATAACTATAAGTTCTTGACAGCTCTGCCTTTGTCCATTATGATAATAATAAAGATACTAGATAATGAGGAAAATGCAATGGCAAACCCAACTTTCGGAGAAAAAAAAGCAAATACAGACTATGTTGCACGCTATGGAGTGTATGCAGTTATCCCTGACGCTAAACAAAAACAAATTGTTCTTGTTCAAGCACCTAATGGCGCTTGGTTCCTACCAGGTGGCGAAATTGAAGCAGGTGAAAATCATCAGGAAGCCCTAAAGCGTGAATTGATTGAAGAGCTTGGTTTCACAGCTGAAATTGGTACCTATTATGGACAGGCTGATGAATACTTCTACTCTCGTCATCGTGATACCTACTACTACAATCCTGCCCACCTCTATGAAGCGACTTCTTTCAAAGAAGTGCAAAATCCACTAGAAGACTTTAATCATATTGCCTGGTTCCCTATTGACGAGGCTATCCAAAATCTTAAACGTGGTAGCCATAAATGGGCCATCCAATCTTGGAAAAAACAGCATAAGATTGACTAATACTCTTCGAAA
>NZ_VMLM01000042.1:0-1007 GCF_013276695.1 Streptococcus sp. 4155 | reverse complement strand
AACCTGCGGCTAGCTTCCTAGTTCGCTCTTTGATTTTCATTGAGTATAAATCAAGCGACTTTATTCAAAAAGTGCTATAATAGAATTAGAAAATCGGAGGAAATATTATGAAGCTTATCAATACGACAAACTCACACTCGCAACTTGTAAAAAATCAGCTAGAAAGTACCGATGCAACCCTTGTTGAGGTTTATTCTGCAGGGAATACAGATGTTATTTTTACCCAAGCGCCGCTTCACTATGAAATCCTCATCTCAAACAAACACCGTGCTATTCGTGAGCCTGAAATCGAAACCATTCAAGAATTTTTCTTGAAACGTAAAATTAATAAGGACTCTATTGATGAAGCCAATATCAAGACACTCTACTCAGAGAAATTAATTGGAATTTCAATCCCAATCCAGTGAGGAAATTGAGTAAAAACTCTACTTGAGCGAAAGTCCAATAAGTCTTCCCACAATAAAACGCATAGTATTGAGGTACACTGTACACTCGCTATTATGCGTTTTTATATAGTAGATTGAAACTATAATAGTACACCTCTACTTCTAAAACATTGTTAGAAATCGGTTTGACTGTCCTGATCGATTTGTCCTATTCTTATTTCATTTTATAGTCATTTAGTTTTAAAAAGCATTCCAAACATTCAAAAATAGTTGGAACTTCCCTTAATAAATCCGTTACTTTCTTTTTCAAGATAGCCCAAGCTTGCTCAATAGGATTCAAATCCGGTGAATATGGCGGTAGAGGTAAGAAAAAGTGTTTATCTTGGATGCAGAGTTCATCCAAAATGTTCTTGGGATCAAAACTAGCATTGTCCATGACAATAACATGAGGTGTCTTCAAAGCAGGTAGGAGTTGCGTTTTGAACCACTCCACAAAGAAATCGCTTGTCATGCTGTTCTTGTAAATCATGGGAGCTATAAACTCTCCGTCTACTTGTCCTGCAACAATTGAAGTTCGCTCAAAACGACGTCCGCTAATCTTTTCATAGACTTTCTCCCCTC
>NZ_VMLM01000041.1:0-16021 GCF_013276695.1 Streptococcus sp. 4155 | reverse complement strand
CAAGGGAGAATTGTTTCTTTGGAGATCACTGTGAACTATTGTCATGATATGAAGTTGTTCAAAATGAGTCGCAGAAATATCGGACAAGCTGGTAAAATCTTGGCTGACAGTGCTTATCAAGGACTCATGAAGATATATCCTCAAGCACAAACTCCGAGGAAATCAAGTAAACTTAAGCCATTAACTCTTGAAGACAAAGCCTGTAACCATGCACTATCTAAGGAGAGAAGCAAGGTTGAGAACATCTTTGCCAAAGTAAAAACGTTTAAAATGTTTTCAACAACCTATCGAAATCATCGTAAACGCTTCAGATTACGAATGAATTTGATTGTTGGTATTATCAATCATGAACTAGGATTCTAGTTTTGCAGGAAGTCTAGTATAAAATACGGACTAATCAAGATAAAAGAATAGTGAATCATAAAAATCGATTTACTAGATACCATAGTATCTTATAGTTGCTAATAAGAAGTTAGTCTAGCAGAATGAACCTCTCATTTCTCCCCTACTAGTCCGTAATTCGTTGATACATTTCTGGTCTTCTATCTCGAAACAAGCCCCAGTTTAGGCGTTCACTTGCTCCCTTGTCTAGGTCATAAGTAGCTAACAGAACAGCTTCTTCTTGTCTTTCAGCTCGTTCTAGAATAGCTCCTGTTTCATCCGTCATAAAGGAGGAACCGTAGAAGTCAAGACTGGAACTCTGTCCGCCATTTTCCTCACTAGGCGTGACCTCTTCCAATCCATAACGATTGGCTGAGATGACTGGAACAATATTTGCTGCTGCGTGTCCTTGCATGGTACGTTGCCAATGACCACAACTATCCGTATCTAAAATTGGCTCTGAACCAATGGCTGTAGGATAAAAGAGCAATTCAGCACCATTTAACGCAAGACAGCGGGCTGTTTCAGGGAACCATTGATCCCAACAGATACCGATCCCGATCTTGGCATAGAGAGTATCCCAGACCTTGAAACCTGTGTTGCCAGGTGTGAAATAAAATTTTTCTTGATAATAATGGTCATCTGGTATGTGGGTCTTTCGATAAACACCCAGCACCTCACCATCTGCATCAATGACGGCAATAGAGTTATACAAGACATTACCATCTTTTTCATAGAAACTGATTGGTAAAACGACCTTTAGCTCCTTGGCAATGGTTTTAAAATGCTGAATAGCTGTATTGTCTGTCACCGACTGGGCATGCTGGTAGTAGTCATACTGACGTTCCTGACAGAAATAGGGACGTTCAAACAACTCGGGCAAGAGAATAATTTGTGCGCCTTGTTCTGCAGCCTGACGTACTAAACGCTCTGCGGTTTGAATATTTGTTGCCACATCCTTGGCGCATTGCATCTGAATGGCTGCAACTCTTACATTTCTCATCTTTTTCTCCTATTCTGGGATTTGTTGGGTGATACAGTGGATATTGCCACCACCTAAGAGAATATCTCTGGCTGGAATTCCGACAACTTTACGGTCTGGGAAACACTCACTGAGAATATCTAAGGCTACTTGGTCGTTTTTATCTTGAAACTGAGGAACTAGGACAGCCTTGTTGGCAATATAAAAGTTTACGTAGGAAGCTGCTAGTCGTTCACCTGCGTATCGCTCTTCTTCTCCTTCTTCATAGATGTAGCCTGGCAAATCCTCTTCGGTTACAACTTGATGAAGAGCTGGAATTGGAAGTTTATGAATAGTGAAGTGACGACCTTTTGCATCTGTTTCTTGCTCTAAGAATTCGAGATCTGCTTTTGACATGGCATACTGAGGATCGTTTTGATCATCTGTCCAAGCCAAAACAAGCTCTGCAGGACCAACAAAGGCTGAAACATTGTCAACGTGTTCATTGGTTTCATCCTGATAAATACCATAAGGAAGCCAAATAACTTTTTCAGCGCCAAGGCACTCTAATAAGGTATTTTCGATTTCCTCTTTACTAAGATGAGGATTGCGACCAGGACTAAGCAAACAACTTTCAGTCACGAGAATGGTTCCTTGACCATCGCTATGTATCGCTCCGCCTTCTAGGACAAAAGGTTTGGCATCATAAACAGGCATTTCCAAGGCCTCAGCAAAATTACTGGCTACTTGGTCATCCTCTTCATAGTCTTGGTAGAGACCATCTACAGCTCCACCCCAAGCATTGAAAGACCAATCCACGGCTAATTTCTGGCCTTTATCATTGACAAGAATGGTTGGGCCTGTATCACGCGCCCAGGCATCATTGGTGGGAATGTCTAAATAAACAACCTTGTCTCCAAGATAAGATTGGGCTTCAGCTAAGTAGTCTTGGTCCACCAAAAGATAGACTCTTTCTCCTTCTGCTATGGTCTTAATAATCTGGCTGAAAGCTCTTTTAGCAGCCTTTCCTTGAAAGGGCCATGAACCTGGTCGAGTCGGCCATATCATGAGGGTACCATGATGTAGTTCGTACTCTGCTGGCATACGATAGCCTAATTTTGTGGGACTGTCCATCATGATAATCTCCCTTTAAAATCTTGATAGCCAAAGGCTTTGACTAAGCTACAGTCACCCTGATCATCCATGAGATAAAGACTTGGCAATCCAATACCATTAAAGGTATTATTTTTAACAAATGAGTAAATAGCCATGTCCTCAAAGTAAAGTCTATCTCCAATCTCAACAGGATTTTCAAAGCTATAGTCTCCAATTACATCGCCCGTCAGACAAGTATTGGAAGAAAGTCTATAGGTATGGGCTTTTTCCTGTGCCTCAAAGCCATTTCTCAAAGGTGGACGATAGGGCATCTCAAGTACATCAGGCATATGGCAGGTCGCAGAGGCGTCTAAAACCAAGATTTCCATACCGTTTTCGACAATATCTAATACCTCAGTTGCTAGATAACCCGCATTGAGCGCAATGGCTTCACCCGGCTCGATATAGATTTCAAGATTGTAAGTTTTTCGGATACGCTTGATTTCTGAAATCAGCAAATCTACATCATAGTCTTCTCTTGTAATGTGATGGCCGCCCCCCATATTGAGCCATTTGACCTCATGCAAATAGGAACCAAACTGCTCTTCTACTGCTTTCAAAGTTGTCTCTAAATCATCTGCACCCTGCTCGCAAAGGGTGTGAAAATGAAGACCATCCACCAAATCCAGCAAATCACTAGGAATTTTATCTAGTGTAACGCCAAAACGAGAACCTGGTGCACAAGGATCATAGAGAGCATGATCTCCTTGAGTTGAACACTGAGGGTTAAGTCGCAGCCCCACGCTTATACCAGCATCCCGACAACGAGCTCCATGCTTACGCAACTGTCTCTCTGAGTTAAAAACGATATGGTCTGTTATCTCCAGCAATTCCTCCAAGTCTGCATCCTTGAAAGCAGGTGCAAAAACATGGACTTCGCCAGGAAATTCTTCCCCTGCCAATTTGGCTTCATAAAGTCCACTAGCAGTCGTACCAGATAGATACTGGCTAATCATGGGATAGGTTTTGTAGAGGGAATATGCCTTCTGGGCAAGCAAAACCTTGCAACCGGCTTCTTCTTGTACATATTGTAAAATGCGACAGTTGTCTTCTAACTTTGCCAAGTCAATGACGTAAGCTGGTGTTGGTACTTGTTCTAGCTTCATTAGTCCACCATTTGTGGATTTTCAACCACAACCCAAGGCAAGCCATACTCATTCAAAGCTTCCATGAATGGATCTGGATCCAATTCTTCAAGGTTGTAAACTCCAGCTTGTTTCCAAGTACCGTTCATAACCAATTTTGTTCCAATCATGGCTGGAACGCCAGTCGTGTAAGAAATAGCTTGTGAACCAACTTCCGCGTAACATTCCTGATGGTCGCAGACATTGTAGATGTAGATGGTCTTTTCAACGCCATCTTTTACACCTGTAAAGATACATCCAATATTGGTTTTACCTACAGTAAGTGGGCCAAGGCTTGCAGGGTCTGGAAGCAAGGCTTTTAAAAATTGAATCGGAACGATGTCTTGTCCATTGAAGTTAATGGCATCCGTACGAAGGAGACCAACATTTTCCAAGCATTTCATATGCGTTAGATAAGATTGACCAAAAGTCATAAAGAAACGAATACGTTTAACACCTGGAATGTTTTTCGCCAATGATTCAATTTCTTCATGGTGGAGGAGATACATATCTTTTTGTCCAACTTGAGGGAAATCGTACTCGCGCTTGATAGACATGGCTTCAACTTCGACCCATTTTCCATCTTCCCAGTAAGAACCTGGTGCAGAAACCTCGCGTAGATTGATTTCTGGGTTAAAGTTTGTCGCAAATGGATAACCGTGGTCACCACCATTACAGTCTAAAATGTCGATATAATGGATTTCATCAAAATAGTGTTTAAGGGCGTAAGCTGAAAAGACACTAGTCACACCTGGGTCAAAACCAGAACCAAGAAGAGCAGTCAAGCCTGCTTCTTTGAATTTTTCCTGATAAGCCCATTGCCATGAGTAGTCAAAGTAGGCTGTAAAACCAAGTTCCTTGCAGCGTTTTTCGTAGATAGCACGCCATTCAGGGTCTTCTGTATCTTCTGCTTCGTAGTTGGCTGTATCGATATAGTGAACACCTGTTGCCAAACAAGCGTCCATGATAGTTAAATCTTGATAAGGCAGAGCTACATTCAAAATAGCTTCTGGTTTGTAGCTTTCAATCAGGGCAATGACTTCTTCAACCTTGTCAGCATCAAGAGCAACTGTCTCAATCTTTGTACTTGTTTTGCCTTCTAGCTTCGCTTTCAAGTCATCACATTTTGACTTAGTACGGCTAGCAATCATAATCTCTGTAAAGGTTTCGCTATCTTGACAAATCTTTGAAATAGCAACTTGGGCAACACCCCCACATCCAATAACTAATAAACGACTCATTTTTTTCCTTCCTCTTCTTCTAAAATGTCTTCTACATATTTGGGCAACATAAAGGCTCCCACGTGTAAGTTTGCAGTGTAGTATTCTGTGAAAAGCTGGCGTTTTTTCCAGCCTTCCTTGTCAAAATCTTTGACAGGGTGATATTTTTTCGATGCAAATCCAAACAACCAATAGCCAGCTGGGCTGGTTGGGATATGGGCCTGATAGACCCGACTGATTGGAAAGGCTTGATTGACCTTGCGGTGCATGCTTCGACAAGCTGACTCATCTTCGTCAAAGAAAGGACTCCCATGCTGGTAAATCATTATACCGTCTTCTTTCAGAGCACGATAACTATTACCGTAAAATTCCTTGGTAAAGAGCCCTTCCGTATGTCCAAATGGATCCGTCGCGTCGTTGATGATAATATCATAGTCATCTTCGCAGTTTCGCAAAAAGCGTAGCCCATTTTGGTAGTAAATAGTAACACGTGGATCATCTAGCCCTGCAGCAAAGTCTGGGAAATACTCACGACAAACCTCAACCAACATCTCATCTGGTTCCACGATATCGATTTGTTCCAGCTCAGGATAGAGTGTTAATACTTGAGCAACACCACCGTCGCCACCCCCAATAACCAAGACTTTCTTTGGATTGGGATGCACAGCCATGGGAACATGAACGGTCATTTCGTTGTAGACAAAGTCATCCGCATCTGAAAACAAGACGTGCCCATTTAAAATCAGTATTTTCCCAAAAGCTGGGGTATCCAAGACTTCGATATCCTGCCATTCACTTTTACCAGCGTAGAGTTGCTTGGCTGTTCGCAGGGACAATTTGACATCTGGAGTATGAACTTCAGAAAACCATAAATCCATCTAGTTATCCTTTCTCTTAATGACGTTGATGTGATTGACCTCAGGATCTTCCGTCCCTTGGAGGGAGCAACCACGTTCCTTAGCAAATTGGATATAGTCTACAATTTCACGAGTAATGCGTTCACCAGGAGCCAAGATAGGAATCCCTGGAGGATAGCACATGACAAATTCTCCACAGACCTGTCCAACAGATTCATCCAAGGTCAAACTTTTTCTCTCTGAATAGAAGGCTTCCTGAGGAGATAACACCAACTCGGGCTGAATATATTCTCCTGCTATCAAGTCCTTCCCATCTCGTGAATAGAGTCTCTTGATGTCAGCCAAAGCACCGACCAAGCGCTCGATGTCTTGGATGCGATCACCAATCGAAATATAGGCCAAGATATTGCCAATATCACCAAACTCAATCTGAATGTCGTATTCGTCTCGTAGGAAGTCATAAACCTCGATACCTGTTAAGCCAATACCCTGAGTGTAAACTGACAGCTTGGTTACATCAAAATCACAGACCGACACACCATCTATTAACTCTTTTGAGTAGGCATAGTATCCACCGATAGCATTGATTTCACGGCGAGCATACTCAGACAGTTCAATGACCTTTTCAAACGACTCTTTACCACGAAGGGCCAAGTTGCGACGTGAAATATCCAAACTAGCCATCAACAGGTAAGAAGCAGATGTTGATTGGGTCAGGTTGATGATCTGACGAACGTATTCAGAATTCATCTGCTCCCCGATAAGTAAAATGGAGCTTTGGGTCAAACTCCCACCAGACTTATGCATGGAAACTGCTGCCATATCAGCCCCTGCATCCATAGCAGAAATTGGAAGTTTATCAGTGAAATGCAAATGCGCTCCGTGGGCTTCATCTACTAAAACCATCATGCCAGCTTCATGAGCCATTTCTGTCAAACCCTTTAGGTCTGAACAGATGCCATAGTAAGTAGGATTGTTAATCAAAATGGCCTTGGCATCTGGATGGTCCTTTATGGCCTGGGCTACTCGGTCATTTTCAAGACCTAAAGCGATACCAATCTTAGGATCTACACTCATCTCGATATAGATGGGAATGGCACCACATAGAACCAGCGCATTGATGGCAGATTTGTGAACATTTCTCGGAAGAATAATCTTATCTCCTGCCTTGCAGGTTGACAGAATCATAGTCTGCACCGATGAGGTTGTTCCACCAATCATGAGAAAAGCATGGCTAGCTCCAAAAGCATCTGCAGCCAGCTCCTCTGCATCTCGAATAATCGAAATAGGGTGTCCTAGATTATCCAAGGGTTTCATCGAATTGACATCAATGCCTACACATTTTTCTCCTAACAGTTCGACAAGTTCTGGATTTCCTCGTCCACGCTTGTGACCTGGAACATCAAAGGGAACAATCCTTTTCTTGCGTAACTTCACCAAAGCCTCATAAATTGGGGCTTGGTTTTGATCTAACTTCTTCAAGACTTACTCCTTTACCGTATTTTTAGTGCCTCAAGAAGATAAAGGCGACTAAAGGTTGACTCATGAAAAAAGAGCAGGTTTCCACCTGCTCTGCAATCTTCTGACGTTTTTATGTTTGTTTCTGTTGAGTATGTCTGTTCCCGATGTTTCCTAACTCTCTAGTAGCAAATATTACGTACTTTATTGATCGTTTCACAAGATGACGTGTGCTTTCACCACACTAAAAATTTATGAATTAGGACAAGTGTCCTAACATCAACTTATAAAAGTAGGCTTTTAACCCTATCAATAATGTGGTTTTTCAACCACGCTTCGGCATTCAACCCTGCCTGTCCGTAGGCATTTTTTACTCGGGTTTATATTTGCTAGAAAACATCATCTCATTTTCTAAGCTTTATTACTATATCATGTTTTTAAGAACTTGTAAAGCGGTTTACGAAAAAAATATAAAAAGTTCGCAAAATAGTTGGATTTTATTTGATTTAATACTCATTATTCTCTTGTAAACGATTATAAAGTGAACAAAATGTTTATCCTATTTAATTTAAAATTTTTTATGCTATTCTATACTCTTTACCTTCGGTGTTTGATCTATCAGAGAAGATGTCGATATTTTTATATCATTAAAATCGTGCAACTTTTTTCAGATACTTTTAAAAGATTGATTTCATTACCTCTTTCCTTTATACTGGATAAAAAGGAGAATAGTATGTCAGAAACAAATCACGAAATCGATTCAAATTTTGCAGGTCGTTTAAATATCCTGCGTGCGGGTGTTCTTGGTGCCAATGATGGGATTATTTCCATTGCTGGTGTGGTTATCGGAGTTGCTAGTGCCACGACCAATATCTGGATTATCTTTTTATCAGGATTTGCAGCTATCTTAGCTGGTGCCTTTTCAATGGCTGGTGGAGCATATGTATCCGTTTCAACTCAAAAAGATACTGAGGAAGCAGCCGTTGCGCGTGAGCAGCTCTTGCTAGACCAAGATATGGAACTAGCCAAAAAGTCCCTCTATGCTGCCTATATCCAAAATGGAGAATGCGAAACCTCTGCTCAACTTTTGACTACCAAAGCCTTTTTAAATAATCCACTCAAGGCTTTGGTAGAGGAAAAATACGGTATTGAGTATGAAGAGTTTACCAATCCTTGGCATGCTGCCATCTCTAGCTTTATTTCTTTTTTCCTTGGAAGTTTGCCTCCAATGCTCTCAGTGACCATTTTCCCAAGTGAATACCGCATCCCTGTTACTGTCCTTATCGTCGGTGTGGCCCTTCTTCTCACTGGTTATACTAGTGCCAAACTTGGAAAAGCCCCAACCAAAACAGCTATGATTCGGAACCTAGCTATTGGTCTCTTAACTATGGGAGTTACCTTTCTGCTCGGACAACTTTTCAGCATTTAAAACACAAGAAATACCTCGATTTTGAAGTCGAGGTATCTTTTTTACATTTGCACAATCTTGCGATAACTTCTTGAAGTAATCATGAAAATCAGCACATAGGCGATGAGGAAGATAGCGCAGATAGACAAGGTCACAATCAACATCATATTCGTATCTATTACACCAATCACTTTTAAAATCAGACTAAGCATATGGTAGGCAAAGGCTAGATGTATGAAGGCAAAAAGCAAAGGAAGGAAGAAAACAGTTAAAACTTGTTTGTTGATGGTTTGCTTGATTTGCTTTTGATCTAAACCGACTTTCTGCAAGATAATAAAGCGTTCACGGTCTTCGTAGCCTTCAGAAATTTGTTTGTAGTAGATGACTAGAACGGTTCCGACCATAAAGATAATGGATAGGAAAATACCGATAAAGAAGACACCACCAAAGAGGGCACTCATCTGAGCACTAGCATCTGCTAGATTGCTACCATAAACATAGCTACCTTCCTTGTTTAATTGAGCATTAAATTGATTGAGGTATTTATCATATTCTTCAGCAACCTTGAGTTGTTCTTCTTCGCTGGCATTTACATTCATACCACCGTACAGCTGATTATAGATAGCCGAATCTGGGAATTGGTCTAAAAATGCTTGCAAATTAGGAACAACTATATAATTGTAATCAGTAGTAAAAATATTAAACTGATTTGGGACATGGTTCACAATAAAATCTGTATTAAATTCTTCTTTTACAGAAAATTGATGGTTATTTAGAGTTAGAGCTTTCTGTCCTTTCAGTCCATCATTCTTAGCGAAGAGGCCGACCTCATTGCCTGATAGAGAAAGCTTCTGACCAGTCATATTTTCATAGTCTTTTTGGTCAAATACCATGAAGACTGTTTTAGGTTGGACACGATTTTGTCCTTTTTCAAAAATAGTTAACTTGGTTCCTTCTTGATTTGCAATACCAAAGTTACTGTAACGAAGCACTTCTTTCTCTTTGACACTATAACCTTTGTCACTTGCAAACTGGCTCAAGAGTTTGTCCAAATCTTCTTTTTCAACATTTTGTCCAGTAATACCAAAGTCGTGAGGATTCATCACTTTTTTAAAGGATTCTGAAGCATTGAAAATGCTTGTCGCGGCTGACATGGTTACCAAAACCATTGTTGATAAAATAGCGATAGTTGCTAGTCCAACCGCATTTTTCTTCATACGGAAAATCAAGTTGGAAACAGAGATGAGGTTATTGGGTTGGTAATAGTATTTCTTGTTTTTCTTTAAGATTTGAAGGAAAACGGTAATACCTGCATTAAACAAGAGATAGGTACCAAAGATAACCAGCAAAACAGCTAAGAAGAAGGTTGTTAGGGCTGTAAGGGGATCTTTTACGGTAAGGGAAAGATAATATCCAATTCCTAAACTTATGGAACCAAGAATGGTTTGGAGAGGTAGGAAACGACCTCTTTTCTCTCCGCTTGCTTTCTCACGCGAGAGCTGGAGGGCATTCATACGGGCGATTCGAAGGGCATTCAGGAACATGAGGCCTAGGAAAATCAAACCGAAGACAACAAGTACTGCAATGACAACATTCATTTGGAAGGTAGCGACCAGCTCAACCTTCAATTTCATCAGTTTGAGCAAGAAAGCGAAAATTAACTTGTCAAACAAGGCTCCAATACCGATACCCGCTCCAACAGTTAGAATCCCAAATACCACCAACTCCTTAAAGGTCATACTGATCAGGTGACGCTTCTCCAAGCCCAGCATGCCATAAATTCCTAGTTCCTTGGAACGGTTCTTCATGACAAAACTATTGGCATAGAGGACGATAATGGCTGAAGCAAGGGTGACGACAAACATACCAAATCCAAGTGTAGCCTGAATGGTTGTTCCTCCACGGATTTCAGCAATCTTGGGATTGAAGGTTAGAGAGTAAAAGAGATAGGTGACTGTGACTGCCAAGAGAACAGCCAGCGCAAAAGGATAGTAGAGTTTGCGGTTTTTAATCAAGTTCGATACCGCTAACTTATTGGTTAATCGAAACATACTAATTCACCTCGCTTGCCATGACAGTCAAGGTATCAGAGATCTCTTGGAACATCTGACGTTCTGTCTTCTCTCCACGGTAGATTTGGTTGTAAAGAATGCCGTCTTTGATAAAGAGTACACGTTTAGCTCTGCTAGCTGCTGCTGTTGAGTGGGTTACCATGAGAATGGTTTGGCCGCGCTCATTGATTTCATCAAAAACATCAAGAAGAGCTGCAGAGGACTTGGAATCAAGGGCTCCTGTTGGCTCATCCGCAAGGAGAATTTCAGGCTCTGTGATGATAGCGCGGGCTACTGCTACACGCTGTTTCTGACCACCTGAAATCTCGTAAGGATACTTCTCTTGCAATTGGTTGATACCTAGATTCTCAGCTGTCACCACCAATTTCTTCATCATCTCCGTAATAGGTCTTCTTGACAAGACAAGTGGAAGCAAGATATTGTCCTTAACAGACAGAGTATCTAGCAAGTTAAAGTCTTGGAAGACAAAGCCCAACTTTTCACGACGGAAGCTAGAAGCCTGTGAATTTTTAATGGTTGCGGTGTCTGTTCCGTTCAAATAAACTTGACCACGAGTTGGTTTATCCAGCATAGCTAGAATATTGAGAAGAGTAGATTTACCAGAACCAGACTCACCCATGATAGCAACGTAGTCACCCTTTTCTACGGTAAAGTGAATATCCTTGAGGGCTTCTACTTGGTTGCCCTGAAAACGAGTTTTATAAATTTTTTGAACGTGTTTTACATCTAAAAGTGTCATGAGAATCTCCTTTCTTAATATCCCATCAAATGAAATGTTGCTTGCATCATAGCGCATCCCAGTTGAACACGCTCGATATCTTTATGGCTTGGTTTTCTAGTTTTCTTATGTAAGATTTGTTTCATGATGTTACTCCTTTGTTCTTTATGAGTCTAGTTTACATCAAAAAAAGACCGCTTGCCATAACCTAACCTTACAAAAGAGACTTTAATCTTACATTTTTGTAAGATTGGGGGAAATGTAGGCAAAATTACTTATAAAATGATTTGATTTCCTATTTTTAAAATTGTAAAATATAAGTGTGAAAAGGCTTACTTTGGAAAGGGGGAATCGGAACTATCATTTGAGTAAGCTTACCTAGATAACATGCCATTAAATTCAACACTTTCAAATCGAACTACCTATAAGGAAAGAAGGTGCGCCTTAATGAAACACAAAGAATATATACTCATCGGACTTCTCTATCTCCTCTCTCCATTCATCGGTCAACTCTTAGTTGAAAAAACATACTTTATCGGTACAGAATTTACAGCTACTGCTTATGCTATTTGCTGGTTATCAGTTGTTATCAGCATCCACCATTTTTCCAAAAATGTATTGTCTCAGCATGAAAAATAGATTAGAAACATGAGTTCAAAAGAATGCTTTTAGTTTGTAGATGAAGCTGGAAAAATATTATTAAAAGTAAAAAAGCTTTAAATCAAGCAGTTTAGACTATTGATTTAAAGCTTTTTGCTTATTCTAAATCTTTTGTAAAACCTCACCAAAACCAGCCTTCATTATCGTCAATGGCTTGGGCTTCTTTGCGTTTGCGTGGGCCTGTTCCGTACATTTCTGCTTCGATTTCTTCCTTGGTTGGCATGACAGAAGCTAGGATGATATAGATAATCACACCAAGTCCAAAGTTTGCGACTGTAAAAATAGCAAATAGAAAACGAACAAGGGTAACATCAAAGTTCCACTTGTCTGACAGACCTGCCAGAACTCCTGAAATCATGCGATTTCGTCTCATTTTATAAAATTTACTGTTCATGATATTTCCTCTTTCTGCTAGGTTAGACATAGTATATCACGGGTAGGCTCGGCTTTCATCAGTCCTCAGGCTGATTTACTAGTAGCAACTTTCCTCGACAAACTCCACAGCGATAGCGTTTGGTATCAATCCTTCGCTTGCGCTGATAAGTTTGCTGGCAGGATTGGCAACGATAAAGCTTGATTGGCTTGGAGTTTCTATTTGGCAAGGTTGGCACAAAGCGTAATCCATCCACTGCTTCCAAAAGTTCCTTAAAATCCCGATCCTTGTGTTGATAGCCCTTCCCTTGAAAATAGAGGTGATAATGACAGAGTTCATGTCGGACAATTTTCCTAAAAACATCCAGACCCAGTTCCTGATAAACCTTGGGATTAAAATCCAAATGCCCATCTTTGGGGAAAAATCGCCCACCTGTCGAACGTAGACGCCTATTCCACTGGGCATGATGGATAAAAGGTCTGCCGAAGTCTTCTAGCGAAACCTGCTTGACGTAATCAGTTAGATTCATCTGGAGCTAGGAGCGACAGATTGACTTTTTCACGTTCAGTATCAATTTTCTTGACCCAAACGGTCACCAAATCTCCAACTGACACCACTTGGCTAGGATGTTTGATAAATTTGCGACTCATGTGGGAAATATGAATGAGACCGTCCTCGTGAATTCCAATGTCAACGAAGGCACCGAAGTCAACGACATTACGCACCACACCCTCTAGCTTCTGCCCAACCACTAAGTCCTTGATATCCAGGACATCTTGGCGAAGCATAGGTGCGTCAAAGGAATCACGGAAATCTCGACCTGGTTTGAGAAGATCTGCAATGATATCTTTAAGAGTTTCGGGACCAAGGTCTAGCCCTTGCGCCATTTCCTTGACTGAAAGAGACTTGAGTTTGCCTTGGGCTTCTTCATTCAGGTCCTTAATGTCCAAGCGTTTGAAAAGTTCCTTAACGGCAGCGTAATTTTCTGGGTGAACTCCTGTATTATCAAGAATATTGCTACTTTCAGGGATACGAAGGAAACCAGCTGCCTGTTCAAAGGCCTTAGCCCCCAAACGAGGAACTTTCTTGATTTGGGAGCGTGAAGTGATTTTTCCTTCTTCTTCACGGTATTTGACGATATTTTCAGAGATGGTTTTATTGAGTCCAGCTACGTGTGAAAGAAGAGCTGGGCTGGCTGTATTGACATTGACACCGACTTGGTTCACCACGGTATCCACGACAAAGTCCAGACTTTCAGACAGTTTCTTCTGACTGACATCATGCTGGTATTGACCGACACCGATTGACTTAGGATCGATTTTGACCAATTCAGCAAGGGGGTCCTGCAAACGACGGGCGATAGAAATAGCAGAGCGTTTTTCAACGGTCAAGTCTGGAAACTCCTGACGAGCAAGTTCGCTGGCAGAATAGACCGAAGCACCACTTTCATTTACGATGACATAACTAACCTCAGGAAAATCTTTAAGAACTTCCGCCACAAAGGCTTCACTTTCACGACTAGCAGTACCATTTCCGATGGCAATAATCTCTACACCGTATTGACCAATCAAGTCTGCCAAATCTTTCTTGGCTTCTTCGATTTGACGAGCTGATGCTGGTTTAACAGGATAAATGACCTGAGTTGTCAGCATTTTCCCAGTTGCATCAACGACAGCTAGCTTGGCACCTGTACGAAAGGCTGGGTCAAATCCAAGAACCATGCGCCCTTTTAGAGGAGCAACCAAGAGAAGATTGCGCAGGTTGTCAGAAAAGAGTTGAATAGCTCCCTCTTCTGCCTTCTCGGTTAATTCTGTACGAATACGGCGCTCGATAGCAGGCAAGACCTTTTTCTTAACGGATTGCTGAACAACTTCATCAATATAAGCATTTTTCACCTTGAAACGAGTAGCAAAAAAGGCAAGAATACGGTCCGTCGCATGTTCAAAACCGATCTTCAAGACACCTAGCTTCTCCCCACGATTGAGAGCCAAGGTACGATAGCCTTGCATAGTTCCAACTGTCTCTGAAAAATCATAATAAATCTGAAAAACCTGCTTTTCATCAAGACTTTCATCCTTGGCTTGAGAAGTGAGTTTAGAGTGTCTCAGCACTTCCTGATAAGTCATAGAACGCAAGGTCACATCTTCCGATAAGGCTTCGACCAAAATATCAACTGCACCGGTCAAGGCTCCCTTGCCAGTCGCAAATCCTTCACAGACGAACTTTTCAGCTTCTTTCTCCAAGTCAACTATATTCTGCAAAATCAAGCGAGCAAGAGGAAAGAGTCCAGCTTCACGGGCAATGGTTGCCTTGGTACGACGCTTTTCCTTATAAGGAAGATAGAGTTCTTCAACGTCTGCTAATTTTTCGGCAACTAAGATAGCTTCTTCCAATTCCTTGGTCAACTTACCTTGTTCTTGAATCTTAGCTAAGACAGCTTCCTTACGGTCATTGAGATTTGTCAGACTTTTATCCAAATCAATAATAGCCTTAATCGCCACCTCATCCAGACTACCAGTCATGTCCTTGCGATAACGCGCCATAAAGGGAATAGTCGCCCCTTCAGCTGTCAAACTTAGAACGGTATCAATTTGCTTTAACGTCACTCCCAAATCCTGAGAGATTTTTTCATATTTTTTATCCATGAAACTATTATACCACAAGCTAAACATTTTAAATTAACTCGTAGAACATTTAAAAAATATGTAGGGAATAGATTTATATGCTACAGCGCAATAACTTGCACTTAAAGAGCATTGCCACCTTTTTTAACCAAGCCATGATATCAAAAGTATTTAATGGATCAGACATAATAGCCAGTTCTGGAAGATGTTCCTGACCTGGAATAACACATTGACTTTTCAAATTTTTATATGGACGATTGACTAAAATTAATTTATTAGAATAAGGAAGATTATCCATCTTATTTAAAATTTCTTCACTAGCTGAATCTTTATTATCAAATTTAAAATATAGATTATCCCAATTTATGCGTTTTTTCTTTTTTCCCACTTAGTCCGTGCTTCTTCAATACTAGAATAATGTAGAAAATGAATATCTATATCCCCTAAGTGCCCCAAAGGATAAACTTCATGGGTCCAGCTCGGTGAAACAAGTTCCTCTTCGAAAACAAGTTCTTGTTCCATATAGTACCGAAAATCCTTTGTAAGTTTATAATAATCATCAGGAAGAATAAATAAACCAACAAAAGGTGTTCTATATTGGCTTTACAATAATAACTTCTATATCTTTAAATGTTTGTCTATCAACTATTAATAAAGACTCTAATAAACTATTTTTATCTCCTTGATGTAATAAAATAACACTGATTAAGCAAGTCAATTTTACTACCTCCTATAATTTTCTGATAATGATTTTCTTCTTATTTCAATTATATAATCATTTAGTTTTAAAAAAGCGTTCCAAACATTCAAAAATAGTTGGGACTTCCCTTAATAAATCTGTTCCTTTCTTTTTCAAGATAGCCCATGCTTGCTCAATAGGATTCAAATCTGGTGAATAAGGTGGTAGAGGTAAGAAAAAGTGTTTATCTTGGATGCAGAGTTCATCCAAAATGTTCTTGGGATCAAAACTAGCATTGTCCATGACAATAACATGAGGTGTCTTTCAAAGC
>NZ_VMLM01000040.1:0-764 GCF_013276695.1 Streptococcus sp. 4155 | reverse complement strand
GGGAAGTCGCTTAGCTTTAATCCGCCATAGCTCAGTTGGTAGTAGCGCATGACTGTTAATCATGATGTCGTAGGTTCGAGTCCTACTGGCGGAGTAATTTAGTTAAGAGGTTTAGGCCTCTTTTTTTGTTATGTAATAATAATCTATCTCGTGTTATTAGAGGCGAGACATTTTTCGGCTCTTTGTCAACTGTAGTGGGTTGATGAAAAGCTAATCTCGAGAAAGGGCAAATTTCGTCATTTTTTTTGAAGTTTTTAAAGTTCCGAAAACCAAAGGCGTTGCGTTTGATAAGTTTGATGAGATTATTAGTGACTTCTAGTTTGGCGTTAGAATAGGCTAGTTTAAGGGCATTGACAATTTTCTCGTTATCAGCGTTCCAAACATTCAAAAATAGTTGGGACTTCCCTTAATAAATCTGTTACTTTCTTTTTCAAGATAGCCCAAGCTTGCTCAATAGGATTCAAATCTGGTGAATAAGGCGGTAGAGGTAAGAAAAAGTGTTTATCTTGGATGCAGAGTTCATCCAAAATGTTCTTGGGATAAAAACTAGCATTGTCCATGATAATAACATGAGGTGTCTTCAAAGCAGGCAGGAGTTGCGTTTTGAACCACTCCACAAAGAAATCGCTTGTCATGCTGTTCTTGTAAATCATGGGAGCTATAAACTCTCCGTCTACTTGTCCTGCAACAATTGAAGTTCGCTCAAAACGACGTCCGCTAATCTTTTCATAGACTTTCTCCCCTCTAGGAGCCCCTGCATAAGG
>NZ_VMLM01000004.1:0-35619 GCF_013276695.1 Streptococcus sp. 4155 | reverse complement strand
TCGTTATTGGGCGGTTACGTTTGCTCTTTGATTTTCATTGAGTATTAGAAGTCCCTTTTCTAAAATTTTTGTAGCAAAAAAGGAGATTTTACAACCTCCTCATAAAAGTAATTATTTTACCTAAATTTTCAAGAATCGACGCATGGATATTCCTGATCCCAGTGAACCAATAAAAATTCCAATCACAAATAGTAGGGCAATCATCAACGGACTAAATAAATCTGGACTAATCATAGATAGATTTTGTCCTACCAACGATTTGTTAACAGATTGGTAAACCATTTGATAAACAATAAAGACCAAAACAGATGGTGCGATAGCTCCCAATAAACCGATAAAGGCTCCTTCTAACAAGAACGGTCCACGAATATAACTGTTTTTAGCTCCGACCAAGCGCATGATTTGAATTTCGCGACTGCGGGAAATAATAGTAATACGAATGGTATTTGAAATCAAGAAAACTGCGACAAAAATTAACAAGGCAGCAATCCCTAGTCCCCAAACACGGATAAATGAAGCTAACTTGAAGAGTCTTTCTGTATTGGCACCGCCATCTTGAACCTCAGAGACACCTTCAATTTTTTTAGCATCTTCGGCTATAGTTTTTACATCATTTGGAGTGTTTGCCTCTACAATATAGGCATCATAGAGAGGATTGGCATCTCCTTCAAAGATTTTCCAGTTATCTCCCATTGTCTCGGTTAATTTTTCATATTGTTCTTCCTTACTCGAAAACGTAACACTCTTAACCGTAGACATGTTCTTCAAAGAATCATATACCTTGTGGTAGTCATTATTTGTAACAGTTTGACCTTCTTTTTCAATTGTCTGACTGTTATCTTCCACATCCTTTCGGATATAAACTACTACACGGACATTATTTTCAATATCTGTAGCTAGTTTCGCTGTATTGAAAATAACAGAAGCAAATATTGCCACCAAGGTCAAAGTAATCATGACTGAACTGACAGCAGCTACTGTCATCCAACCATTTCGTTTCAAACTTTTTAAGGCTTCAAATAAATGGCGAAAAAATCTACTAATCATCGTATCCATACTCTCCTTTTGATTCGTCACGAACGACACGGCCATTTTCAATGGCAATGACACGGTGGCGCAAGGTATTTACAATCTGGCTATTATGAGTCGCCATCAAAATAGTTGTCCCTTGTAGGTTAATCCGTTCCAAGAGATTCATAATTTCCCATGAATTATCCGGATCCAGGTTTCCTGTTGGTTCATCTGCTATCAATACTTTAGGATTATTTACAATGGCACGTGCAATCGCAATCCGCTGTTGCTCTCCACCTGAGAGCTCATTTGGGAAAGAACGAACCTTGTGCTTTAACCCAACCAAGTCTAAAACTTCCATCACTCGTTTTTTGATATTACGGCGATTTTCCCCGATTACTTCCATAGCGTAAGCAATATTTTCATAGACCGTTTTCTTTGGCAAGAGTTTATAATCCTGGAAGACAACCCCAACACTACGACGCAGAAGCGGGACATCTTTCTTTTTGATCTTAACCAGATTAAAACCAGCAACTGATAGACTTCCTTTATCGATTTTTACTTCACGATACAGAGAACGGATAAAAGTTGACTTCCCTGCTCCTGAAGGTCCTACGATGTAAGCAAATTCCCCCGGTTGAACGCTGACCGAAACACCGCGTAGGGCAGTCGTTCCGTTGTCGTATTTTTTGACGACATCTCTCATTTCAATGATTGACATGTGACTTCCTTTCTATATTAGCTAATTCGCCACTTGAGATAGGCATCGATAAAACCATCTAGGTCCCCATCCATAACCTTATCTACCTGAGCAACCTCAAAGCTAGTTCGGTGATCTTTTACCATAGTATAAGGAGTGAAGACATAAGAACGGATTTGGCTTCCCCATGTGATTTCTTTTTTCTCACCCTTGAGGGAATCTACCTCCGCAGCTTTCTTTTCTTGCTCCATTTGATAGAGCTTAGCCTGCAACATCTTCATGGCACGATCTCTATTTCCATACTGGGTACGATCCACTGTTGATTGAACAACAATTCCAGTTGGAATGTGGGTTAAACGTACACCTGTTGAAACTTTATTGACATTTTGTCCACCGGCACCACCTGAACGGAAGGTATCCATCTTGATGTCATCTTCCCGGATTTCCACTTCAATGGTATCGTCCAACTCAGGCATCACTTCTACGGATGTGAAAGATGTATGGCGACGTTTGGCAGAGTCAAATGGTGAAATTCGCACCAAACGGTGTACCCCCATTTCTGACTTGAGAAGACCATAGGCATTAGGCCCTTCAAATGATAAGGTTACTGACTTGATACCAGCTTCATCCCCTGCTTGGTAATCCAATACTTCCACTTTAAAGCCTTTAGCATTACCATAACGAGTATACATACGAAGCAACATATCACCCCAGTCCTGAGCCTCAGTACCACCAGAACCTGGATGGATTTCCAAGATGGCATTGTTGTGGTCATAAGGTTCTGACAAGAGTAGAGTCATCTCATAGCTGGTCATCATCATATCAAGTTCGGCTAACTGCTCTACCAGTTCTTCTTGAACTGACTCGTCTTCAGCTAAAAAGTCCAATAAAATTTCGACTTCATCCTGCAACTCTTCCATTTTGTGGAAGGTGTTATAGGTGTTTTTTAATTCATTTAATTCTTGCGACGTTTTTTGGGCCGCAATATTATCATTCCAAAAATCAGGTTCTGTCATCTTGTTTTCCAAGATGGCAATCTCTTCCTCTAGCCCTTCGAGGTCAAAGAGACCCCCTGAAAGAAGCTAATTTTTCACGATTTGCGTCAATTTTTTGACGGATTACTGAAATGTCCATAAATACTCCTTTTTTACATCATTTCATTATAGCATATTTTATCATTTCTTTCCATCTTTTGCTATAATCCCTTTTTTATGAAAAAAGAAGCCTTTCGGCTTCCCTTCTTACAAGACTTTTGCTGAAGTGCGAGTGATTTCTTCCACTTGAATACCATTTGCTTCAAATTTTTCTTTCAAGGCTGGTAAATCAATTGATCCATCGATTTGCACTTCGATAATGACCTTACCATCCTTACGCGGAATATTGACTGTATGGGAGATATTCAAATTTTCTTCAACGATTAGAGAAACAATCTTACCAAGAACGCCAACTTCATCTTCTGTAACAAAGCGCACACGAATTCCTTCTTCTCCATAACCAGCAATTTCAAGAAAGGCTTGGAAAACGTCACGGTCCGTAATAACCCCATAGACTTGATGGTTATCTACTACAGGAAGAATACCAATCTTGTTTTTCAACATCAGATAAGTTGCATCTTCTAGACTCGCATAGCCTGAAACAGTGACAACATCGCGAATCATGACATCTTTTACTTTTGTCTTATTTAGAAGATAATTCATCTCATAGATAGAAAGACTGGTTGCTTTTGATGGGCTAGCTTGAGCAATGGTTCCCTCAGTTACCAAACCAACCAATTGATCATTTTCGATAACAGGCAAGCGGTGCAACCCTTGCTCTCTCATCAAATCTGCTGCATGAGATACTGTTGTATCTGGACTAATATAAACTACCTTGCGGGTCATAAAATCTTTAACTGCCATGAGACTTCTCCTTTTCTATTCTTATCCCTATTATACAATCTTTTTGTAAATCTATCAAACGCTTACATTTCTTTTTCAAAATTCAGAAAAGTATGAATAAGCTAGCAAAAAGAGCTCTAAAATCGAGCTCTGTGAATGAAAGCAAGATACCTTTCATTCGATTTTATTTCAATTATCAGAAGCTAACCTTCCAGTGCAGATGAGAATTGCTTCGCAATCTTCATCCACCGACTAAAAAGGTCCCCCGGACTATAATGATGATTACTTCGTAATCCTCATCCACCGACTAAAACAATCCACTGGATTGTTTTAGCCACCCAGATACGCTTTTCTGACTTCTTCTGATGAGGCGAGTTCTTTTCCTGTTCCTGATAGAACGATTTTCCCTGTTTCCAATACATATCCTCGGTCAGAGATTGCGAGTGCTTTATTAGCATTTTGTTCAATCAAGAGGACGGTTGTTCCTTGCTTCTGAATATCTTGAATGATATCAAAGATCTCTTGAATAAAGATTGGGGCAAGTCCCATTGAGGGTTCATCTAAGAGAAGAAGTTTTGGTGTTGACATAAGAGCGCGTCCCATGGCAAGCATTTGTTGTTCTCCTCCTGAAAGAGTGGCTGCATCTTGGTTCTTGCGTTCTTCAAGACGTGGGAAGCGTGAAAAGACCTTCTTCAAGTTAGCTTGATTTTCTTCACGATTTTTCTTTAAAAAAGCTCCCATTTCTAGATTTTCCATAACAGTCAAGCCAGGAAAGACGTGGCGTCCTTCTGGAACTTGTGAAAGCCCACCTGCTACGATTTTTTGAGCTGGCATTTTTTGGATTTCTTGACCTAAAAATTCAATCTTTCCAGAGCTTGGTCTAACCAAACCAGACAAGGTACGGAGAATGGTTGTCTTACCTGCACCATTGGCACCGATAAGGGAAACAACTTCTCCTTCATTCACTTCAAAGCTTACATCACGGACTGCTTGAATCATACCATAATGCACAGAAAGATTATCAACTTTTAACATAGACATTAGGCTTCACCTCCTAGATAAGCTTCGATAACGCGTTTATTGGTCTTAATTTCATCTGGAGTTCCTTGAGCAATTAAACGGCCATATTCAAGTACGTAGATACGTTCTGTTACTTCCATGACCAGATTCATATCGTGTTCAATCAACATGATTGTAATCTTAAATTCATCTTTGATACGACGAATTAACTCAGTCAATTCGGCTGTTTCCTGCGGGTTCATACCTGCGGCTGGTTCATCCAAAAAGAGAATTTTAGGTTCCGTAGCGAGGGCACGAACAATTTCCAAACGACGTTGTTGTCCGTAGGCAAGATTTTTAGCTAGAGTTTCTGCATCACCATCTAAATCAAAGATTTTCAGCAATTCCAAGGCTTTAGCCTTTAATTCTTTTTCACTCTTGTAAAAAGCTGGTAAGCGCAAAAAACTAGCAAAAACATGTTGTTTGTGATGGTTACCAAAGGCAATCAAAACATTGTCCAAAACGGTTAAATCTTTAAAGAGACGGATATTTTGGAATGTACGTCCAAGTCCCAAAGAAGCAATCTTATAAGGTGACTTTCCATTCAAAAGGTGACCATCTAAGGTTACTGTTCCCTCACTTGGTTCATAAACACCCGTCAAGAGGTTGAAAAGGGTGGTTTTCCCAGCTCCATTTGGACCGATTAGTCCAACCAGTTCCCCTTCGTTCAATTCAAGAGTCACATCTCCAACAGCTGTTAGACCGCCAAAATGTTTGGTTAACTGTTTTACTTCAAGTAATGCCATTAGTTTTGTTCCTCCTTTTTAGATTTTTTAAAGAAACGTGATAGGCTCAATTCCCATGTTCCAAGGAGTCCACCTGGTCTGAAAATCATTACCAATACCAAGGCCAAAGCGTAAATAATCATACGCACGCTGGCAACATCTTGGAGAAGCATATTCAAAATTCCCAGAACAATAGCCGATACAATGGCACCTGTAATGGAACCAAGTCCACCAAAGACAACAATAATCAAAACGTTGATTGAGTTGATGAAAGTGTAATCTTTCGGTACAACTGAACCGATAAATCCTGCCTGAAGTGACCCTGCAATACTCGCAGTAATGGCACCAAAGACAAAAGCGATGATTTTAATTTTAGTCGTATTAACCCCAACTGACTCAGCAGCGATTTCATCCTCACGAACAGAGAGGGTTGAACGACCAATTGGACTACGCAAGAAGTTCAAGGTTGCAATGGTTGTAATCACAACAAAGAAGTAAACCATTTGCCAAGTTGTAAAGTTTGGAATTCCCAAGATACCTGCCGCACCATTTGTAAGGCTTCCGCCATTGATGATAAAGATACGGATAATTTCAGAAACACCTAGAGTTGCTACTGCAAGATAGTCCCCCTTCAAACGCAAGGTTGGAATTCCGACAAGCAAGGCAACTGCTCCTGAAAGTAAAGCCCCTATCAGCATGGCTCCAAAGAAGGCACCGTAGGTTGGTGATTTAGAACCAATAATAGCTGCTGCATAGGCACCAATCGCCATGAAACCAGCATGACCAAGTGAAAATTGTCCTGAAAAACCAACGATTAAGTTGAGACCAACAGCCAAAATAATATTAATTCCAATTTGTTGTAAAATCTGTACATAGAATAGATTGAGTACTCCGACTGAAACCAATACACTAATCAAGCCATAGCCAGCTAATAAAAGGAGTAACCATAGAATATTAACTTTTAAATTTTCCTTCATCGCTTACACCTTCTCTTTCACATTTTTACCAAGGATACCAGCTGGGCGGACAATCAAGATCAACAACAAGATTCCATAAACAATGGCATCACGGAAGTCTGACATCCCAAAGGCTGTCGCAAAAGTTTCTAATAGACCAATCACAAAGCCACCAAGAGCCGCACCAGGAATGATTCCGATACCACCAAGTACCGCGGCAACGAAAGACTTAAGACCTGGAGTAACCCCCATCAAAGGCTCAAGAGAGTTATAATAGAGGGCAATCAGAACACCAGCCGCACCCGCAAGAGCTGAACCCAAAGCGAAGGTAAAGCTGATCGTACGGTTTACATTGATCCCCATCAATTGTGCCGCATCGCTATCTACAGATACAGCACGCATGGCTTTCCCCATCTTAGTCTTTTGGACAATGACCTGTAACAAAATCATCAAAATCAAGGAAATGGCCAAGATCATTAACTGCACGTTTGTTAGGCTAACTGGTCCCAAATCATAGCGAACTGTTTGAATCGCTTGAGGAAAGGCACGAGTATTGGCACCAACCAGATAGACCATGCCATACTCCAATAGGAAAGAAACCCCAATAGCTGTAATCAAAACAGCAATACGAGTAGAGTGACGCAAAGGTCGGTAAGCAAGGAACTCAATCACGACACCAAGAATAGCTGTCGCTAGCATGGCTACAATAAGAGCTACAAAGAAATTCATTTGGAAAGAATTGATCAAGAAATAACCGATAAAGGCTCCCATCATATAAATATCACCATGGGCGAAGTTGATGAGCTTGATAATTCCGTAAACCATGGTATATCCTAGTGCTAACAGCGCATAAACACTACCTAGAATCAAACCATTTACTAGTTGTTGGAGCATAAGATTCACTCTTTCTATTTATAATTCCGAGGGTTTTCCCTCACTTTTTGATAGGTTCTTAAACATCGAAACAGGGAGTGAGTCCGAGGCTCATTCCCTATTTCAACATTTTTCTATTATGGTTTTACAACTTCTGCTGCTTCAACCTTACCATTGTTCATGGTCATCATGTAAGCAGTTTTGACTGTGTTGTGGTCTGCATCGAAGCTTGTTTGACCAGTTACACCTTCAAAGTCTTTTGTTTTAGCAAGATTATCCTTGATTTCACCTGAGTTTTTAGCACCTTTTGCTGCGTTTGCTACAAGGTGAACTGAGTCATAAGCCAAGGCTGCAAATGTTGAAGGCTCTTCATTGTACTTAGCACGGTAAGCGTCAAGGAAGGCTTTAGCTTTAGCTGAAACTTCTACAGTAGTTGAGAAGCCTGAGATAAAGTAGATGTTTGATGCTTTTTCAGCAGTTGCTTGTTGTACAAACTCCTCACCGTTGAATCCATCACCACCAACGATTGGTTTGTCAATTCCCATACCACGCGCTTGGTTTACAATCTTACCAGCCTCATTATAGTAACCAGGAACAACGATAGCATCAAAGTCTTTCCCTTTCATTTTTGTAAGGGCTGCTTGGAAGTCTGTGTCACCTGCTACGAAAGTTTCATCTGCAACGATTTCACCCTTGTATGACTCGCGGAAAGATTTGGCAATCCCTTTAGCATAGTCACTGGCATTGTCAGTGTAAAGAACAACTTTCTTAGCATTTAATTTTTCAGAAACATAGTTTGAGATAATTTTTCCTTGGAAGCTATCTTGGAAAGTTCCGATAAAGAGGTAATCTTGACCTTTAGTCAATCCATCTTGAGTCGCACTTGGTGAGATCAATGGAACACCTGCTTTTGTAGCGTTCGCTACCGCAGCTGCAGTCGCACCAGATGTCGCAGGTCCTACGACTGCTGATACTTTAGATTGGGTTACAAGGTTAGTTGTAACTGAAGCAGCCTCAGCTGTTTCAGACTTATTATCTTTATCGACTACTTCGATTTGTTTTCCATCGATACCACCTGCGGCATTGATTTCATCAACAGCCAATTGGGCACCTTTTTGTTCAGCTGTTCCGTATGCAGCTAAAGAACCTGATTCTTCAAAGTTAAACCCGATTTTAATTGTCTTTTCCTCTACTGAGTTACCAGCAGTGTTGACTGCTCCAGACTTCACTTCTCCACAGGCTGCAAGAAGTGCTACACTTGCAAGCGCCACAAACGATAGGGCAAATTTTTTCTTCATCTTTTTTTGTCTCCTTATTTCTTAAATAGTCTGTTAAGAATATATCGAATTATCAGAAAATTGTCAACACTTTTCTTTAAATTTTTATCTGATAACGTTTTCCTATCGGTAAAGGTTACCCACAAAGGGTGTTTCCAGCTCTTGGATATGACAAACTCTGACTTTTTTGATAAACTTTTCCTTGCTCAAGCGCCCGACCAATTGCTCCACTTCTTGAGTTGGAACATAAAGCTGCAAGTAACGATGCTTCTTGGAATGATAGGTAATATCTCCATAATCCTGCAGTTTTTTTGCATCCCGATTATAGTAAAGGTAGATAATCAAGCCAGATCGATTGACTTTTTCAAACATGATAAATCCTCTTTCTAAGAAATCTCTCCCTATTATACCAAAAAAAGCAAACCCAGTCGAGTTTGCCTTCTATCATCATTAGTTTAATGAATTGTTGGCCATAATTTCATCAATAAAGCCATATTCAAGTGTTTCTTGGGCGCTCAT
Source organism: Streptococcus sp. 4155 (assembly GCF_013276695.1). Lineage (NCBI taxonomy): Bacteria > Bacillati > Bacillota > Bacilli > Lactobacillales > Streptococcaceae > Streptococcus > Streptococcus sp. 4155. The sequence goes on along the minus strand of NZ_VMLM01000004.1, from coordinate 26,622 downwards.
CCAGTTATCGCGTTCTGCATCTGCATGAACTTTTTCGATTGACTGACCTGAATTTTCAGCCAAGATTTTTTCCAAGGTGTTACGAGTTTTAAGCAAGTGTTCTGCAGCGATCGCCATATCGGTTTGTTGAGTACCACCACCTGTACCACCCATTGGTTGGTGGATCATGTATTCAGCATTTGGAAGCATGAAACGTTTGCCTTTTGCTCCACTTGATGCGATGACAGTCCCCATAGATGCAGCCATCCCCATCACGATGGTTTGGACATCTGCCTTGATAAAGTTCATGGTATCAACGATTGCCAAACCAGCTGAAACAGAACCACCTGGTGTATTGACATAAAGGTAAATATCTTTTGTACTATCTTGAGCATCCAAGAAAAGCAATTGGGCAATAACAGAGTTGGCCATATTGTCTTCAACTGGACCTGTCAACATAATGATGCGGTCTTTAAGAAGACGTGAGTAAATATCGTAAGAACGTTCTCCACGGCTTGTTTGTTCAATAACTACAGGAATCATTTATTTCTCCTTTTGAGTTTTATTTTTGTTGGTCAAATGACTGAAGATAAGACTATTATAATATCTTGGTCAAAAAAGGTCAAATTTTTGCTCTGTTTTCATTAGACAGAAACAAAAATTCAACCTCCTTTCACGACTGGAAATCCTTTTCCAAGTCAATCTCTTTTTAATTTTATTTAGTACCGAACAAGCGGTCTCCAGCATCTCCAAGACCTGGAACGATATATCCGTGTTCGTTCAAACGTTCATCCAAGGCTGCTGTAAAGATTTCTACATCTGGATGAGCTTCTTGAAGGGCTTTAACACCTTCTGGAGCAGATACAAGGCAGACAAATTTGATATTTGATGCGCCACGTTTTTTAAGAGAATCAACAGCCAAGATTGCTGAACCACCTGTTGCCAACATTGGGTCTACGACAAAAATTTGACGTTGGTCAATGTCCTCAGGCAATTTCACCAAGTATTCAACTGGTTGAAGTGTTTCTTCATCACGGTACATACCGATATGGCCAACTTTAGCAGCTGGAACCAAGCTCAAGAGCCCATCAACCATCCCGATACCTGCACGCAAGATTGGAACAATGGCCAATTTCTTACCTGCCAATTGTTTTTGAACTGTTTTTGTAATTGGTGTTTCGATTTCCACATCTTCTAGTGGAAGATCACGAAGTACTTCATACCCCATCAACATTGCAATCTCATCTACTAGCTCACGAAAAGCTTTTGTAGAAGTATCTGTACGACGCAAGATTGACAATTTGTGTTGAATCAGCGGGTGATTAATAACTTCAATTTTTCCCATTTTTGGAATTCCTTCTTTCAATTTATTCTTCTTATTATACCAAAAAACGGTTTAAAAATCTTTCTAAACCATTTATTTTTGATAATTTTTACATTAGATCAGCCTCTTTAAGAGCTTCCTGTACTGTCTCAAGTGGTAAATGAGTCAATTCTGTTCCCTTTTCTTGATAGAGGTATTGGGCGTAGTCATCCATTCGGTACTGGTTGATATAAACCACGCGCTTGCAACCGACCTGCAATAATTGTTTGGTACAGTTGAGACAAGGAAAATGGGTTACATAGGCTGTAAAACCTTTTGGAACACCACGTTCTGCACCTTGAAGGATAGCATTGACCTCAGCGTGAAGGGTGCGAACACAGTGGCCTTCGATGACCAGACATTCGTGGTCAATACAATGCTCAGTCCCTGACACCGAACCATTGTAACCAGTGGAAATAACCTTATTATCCTTTACCAGAATTGCGCCCACTTTGGCACGTTTACAAGTGGAACGATTGGCAATTAGTAGGGCTTGGGCTGCAAAATACTCATCCCAGGCCAGTCTTTTTTCAGTCATATCTCTTCTCCTTTTTCTCTATTTTTTAAAAAATGGTAACCGTAAATCCGCTATCTTTTCAGCAGGTACCTTCATGCCATCCTTGATCCATTTTAAAAGGACTGAGACGATGGCTGAACTCCAGAAGGAATGAAGATAAGAGCTGACACCTTTTGATTTTCCATGGTATTTTTCTAAAAATTCCTGCATGGCTTGGACAAAGATTTTTTCCAGATGGTAATCCAAGGCCAGTTGAATCACTCTGGCTTCCTTTCTGGCCTCTCGGAAAAGGTGAACCCAGACCAGATAAAGGTCTGTCTTTAAATCATAATGATGCAACTGTTCCATAATATTATGGACAGTTCGTTTAAAGACGCTTTCTAAAATTTCCTCTTTGGAGTCATAATTGCGGTAAAAGGCCGCACGCGAAACACCTGCACGTTTGACCAATTCAGAAATACTAATCTTGGTCAGTTCCTTTTTTTCCAAGAGTTGCAAGAGGGCTGTTTCAATGGCTTCTCTGGTTAATAAATTGGATTCTTGGTTTGATTTTCTGAGATTTTCAAGAGACTTTTCAGAGATTCTACGTTCAGACATAACATTTTCTTTCTACTTGTCACAACAGACGGATGAGGCTTTTGTTTCAAGGGTTTTCATGATATAATTGTAAAAAAAGACAGAACCTTTGTCAATGTATAACTGACAAAGATGGAGAATTTCTATGACTTGGAAGATTATTGCTGACTCTGGTTGTGATTATCGTCAACTGCCAACACCAGCTATTAACACAACCTTTGTAAGTGTCCCCTTAACCATTCAAGTAGCTGATCAGGTCTTTGTTGATGATGCCAGTCTTGATATTGACCATATGATGGAAACCATGTATGCAACCGCAGAAGCTTCAAAATCAGCTTGTCCAAGCCCAGATGATTATTTGCGAGCATTTGAAGGAGCCAAAAACATTTTCCTAGTAACCATCACTGGTACTCTTTCTGGCAGCCACAATAGTGCGCAACTGGCCAAGAATATTTATCTGGAAGACCATCCTGATACTAAGATTCATGTAATTGATAGTTTGTCTGCTGGTGGGGAAGTTGACTTGCTCGTAGAAAAATTGAATGATTTGATTGACCAGGGCTTGTCTTTTGAAGAAGTGGTTGAAGCTATCACCGCCTATCAAGAAAAAACCAAGTTGCTCTTTGTCCTAGCTAAAGTCGATAACTTGGTGAAGAACGGCCGTTTGAGCAAGCTTATCGGTACGGTCGTTGGCCTTCTAAATATCCGTATGGTTGGGGAAGCTAGTGAAACTGGAACCCTCGAATTGCTACAAAAAGCAAGAGGAGCAAAGAAGTCAGTTCAAGCAGCCTATGAAGAGTTAGTGAAAGCAGGATATGCTGGTGGCCGTATTGTCATGGCCCAACGCAATAACGAGAAATGTTGCCAACAGCTTTCAGACCGAATCCGTGAAACCTTCCCACAGGCGGATATTAAAATTCTCCCAACATCTGGTCTCTGCAGTTTCTATGCAGAAGATGGCGGTCTGCTGATGGGCTATGAAATTGATTAATTGCATTCTTGACAAGAGGTAACCATCATCTCTTGTTTTTTTGTGGTACAATAGAGCTATGAAACATTTTGATACTATTGTCATCGGTGGAGGACCTGCTGGTATGATGGCTACGATTTCCAGTAGCTTTTATGGACAGAAAACCCTCCTCATCGAAAAAAATCGGAAACTTGGAAAAAAATTAGCTGGGACTGGTGGGGGACGTTGCAATGTGACCAACAATGGTAGCTTAGACAACCTGCTAGCTGGAATTCCTGGAAACGGACGCTTTCTTTACAGTGTTTTCTCCCAGTTCGATAATCATGACATCATCAACTTTTTTACAGAAAATGGTGTTAAACTTAAGGTCGAAGACCACGGACGCGTCTTTCCAGCCAGTGACAAGTCTCGGACTATTATCGAAGCTTTGGAAAAGAAAATCACCGAACTAGGTGGTCAAGTTGCTACTCAAATAGAAATCGTTTCTGTTAAAAAAGTAGATGACCAGTTTGTCCTTAAGTCAGCGGATCAAACCTTCACTTGTGAGAAACTCATTGTCACAACAGGTGGTAAGTCTTATCCTTCGACTGGTTCGACTGGTTTTGGTCACGAGATTGCTCGCCATTTTAAGCATACCATCACCGATCTTGAGGCTGCTGAAAGTCCTTTATTAACAGATTTTCCACATAAAGCCTTACAAGGGATTTCTCTGGACGATGTGACCCTAAGTTATGGTAAGCATGTCATCACTCATGATTTACTCTTTACCCACTTTGGTTTGTCAGGTCCTGCTGCCCTACGCATGTCTAGCTTTGTCAAAGGTGGGGAGGTTCTCTCACTCGATGTTTTGCCTCAACTTTCTGAGAAGGACTTGGTTACATTTCTAGAAGAAAATCGGGAAAAATCCTTGAAAAACGCTTTAAAAACCTTGTTACCAGAACGCTTGGCCGAATTTTTTGTACAAGGATATCCTGAAAAAGTCAAACAACTGACTGAAAAGGAACGAGAACAACTTGTCCAGTCCATTAAAGAACTTAAAATTCCTGTAACTGGAAAAATGTCCCTTGCAAAGTCCTTTGTTACCAAGGGTGGAGTCAGTCTCAAGGAAATCAATCCTAAAACCCTTGAAAGTAAGCTGGTACCTGGCCTCCACTTTGCAGGCGAAGTTATGGATATAAATGCCCACACGGGTGGCTTTAACATCACTTCTGCCCTCTGTACCGGCTGGGTGGCGGGAAGTCTGCATTATGATTAAAGAACTTTTAATAGAAAAAATCGGAAGATTACTCCTCCGATTTTATTTTGCTTGAGTTTGGACATAGTGGGCAATGACATCTGATGTGTACTGGGCTGTTCCAGTACCAAATTTGTCAATATTTTCCTTAAACTCTGGGTTATAGACGTAGCCTTTACCGATATGACCGAATACTTCAATAGTACAATCAAATCCATAAGTACGAATGGCTTGCAAGAGCTTGGCTGTTTGCTCTTGGTTTTCAGTTGCTGTTACAGGCAGACCAGCTTGAAGATTTTGTGCTAAGGCTTGAAAAACTTGGTTGAAGGCAGCCGTAGCCTCGTCTTCGTGACCTTTCTGGCGCTCCAGCGCTTGGTCCATGACTTCTTGTCCATATTTCTCTACCGCCTCTTGGTGGTATTTTTGATGGTCTTGGTAGTTAAATCCAGCAAATTTCTCTTGAATGCTCATTTCTCTTTCTCCTTTTTGTTCTTGAATGGTTTTTTGCAAGGTTGAAATCAAGGTATCCAGATGTTCCCTTTCTCGAGTCAAATAGTCCAACTGCCTGGTCAAATGAGGCAATAAATCTGTCCTTTCTTCCTTTAATAGCTCTGCTATTTTTTCTAAAGAAAAGCCTAGATATTTGTAGTAAAGAATGACCTGGAGACGTTCCAAATCCTCCTGACTGTAGGTTCGATAGCCGTTTTCCGACTTTAAAGGAACCAAAAGTCCTATCTTATCGTAGTGGTGCAGGGTCTTGACAGAGACACCCGAAAGCTGTGCAGCTTCTTTTATATGGTACATGATTTCCTCCTTATACTCAATGAAAATCAAAGAGCAAACTAGGAAGCTAGCCGTAGGCTGTACTTGAGTACGGTAAGGCGACGCAGACGTGGTTTGAAGAGATTTTCGAAGAGTATTACACTGATAGTATAACCCCTCCCCTTAGGTCAGAGTCAAGCGTTTTTGCGAAATTTTTTACTTTATCATAACATGAAAATGGTTTTCTTGACAGACCTTAGAAAACATGATAGGATAGTCAAGTCTATCAATCAAAAGAAACGCTCATTTTGAGTACTGATGAGGCTATTTGCCAAGGGCAGTAGCTTTTTCTTTTGTAACACTAATTTTAGGAGTTTAACTATGTCTGAAAAATCGCAATGGGGGTCTAAACCGGGCTTTATCCTAACATCTGCTGGTTCAGCCATCGGACTTGGTGCCGTTTGGAAATTCCCCTATATGACTGCTGCTAACGGTGGAGGAGGCTTTTTACTGGTCTTTCTCATTTCCACTATTCTAATCGGTTTCCCCCTTTTGCTAGCTGAATTTGCTCTCGGCCGAAGCGCTGGTGTCTCAGCAATCAAAACCTTTGGAAAACTAGGCAAGAATAGTAAGTACAACTTTATCGGTTGGATTGGTGCCTTTGCCCTCTTTATCCTCTTATCTTTCTACAGTGTTATTGGTGGCTGGATTTTAGTCTATCTAGGCATTGAGTTTGGAAAATTGTTCCAAATTGGTGGAACGGGTGATTATGCTCAGTTATTTACTTCAATCATTTCAAATCCAGCCATTGCTCTAGGAGCTCAAGCGACCTTTATCCTATTGAATATCTTCATTGTATCACGTGGGGTTCAAAAAGGGATTGAAAGAGCTTCGAAAGTCATGATGCCCCTGCTCTTTATCATCTTTGTCGTCATCATCGGTCGTTCTCTCAGTTTGCCAAATGCCATGGAAGGGGTTCTTTACTTCCTCAAACCAGACTTTTCAAAACTGACCAGTGCTGGTCTCCTCTATGCTCTGGGACAATCTTTCTTTGCCCTCTCACTAGGGGTTACAGCCATGCTGACCTATGCTTCTTACTTAGACAAGAAAACCAATCTGGTCCAATCAGGAATTTCCATCGTAGCCATGAATATCTCGGTATCCATCATGGCAGGTCTCGCCATTTTCCCAGCTATGTCAGCCTTCAATATCCAGTCTGAAGGGGGACCGAGCTTACTCTTTATCGTCTTGCCTCAACTCTTTGACAAGATGCCTTTTGGAACCATTTTCTACATCCTCTTCCTCTTGCTCTTCCTCTTTGCGACAGTCACTTCTTCCGTCGTTATGCTGGAAATCAATGTGGGCAATATCACCAACCAGGACAACAGCAAGCGTGCCATGTGGAGTGCCATTTTGGGAATCTTGACCTTTGTCTTTGGCATTCCCTCAGCCCTATCTTACGGTGTCATGGCGGATGCTCACATCTTTGGGAAGACCTTCTTTGACGCTATGGACTTCTTGGTTTCCAATCTCCTCATGCCATTTGGAGCTCTCTGCCTTTCACTTTTTACAGGCTATATCTTTAAAAAGGCTCTTGCAATGGAGGAACTCCATCTTGATGAAACCGCATGGAAACAGGGACTGTTCCAAGTCTGGCTCTTCCTTCTTCGTTTCGTCATTCCAATCATCATCATCGTGGTCTTCATCGCCCAATTTATGTAATCAAAAAGGACTTGAGTAGTAAACTCAGGCCCTTTCTTTTTTATGGATGGCTAACAATCACTTCCAAACCTTGCCCTTCCAGAGTCCAAGCTTCAACATCACTTGGTAAGATAAAGTGACTGCCTTTTTGGATTGGATAATTTTTCCCGTCAACAGTCAGTTGACCTTGACCGGCTAAGACACTCAATAAGCTGTAGTCAGCTGTCTTTTCGAAGTCAACTTTTCCAGTAATTTCCCACTTGTAAACTGCAAAGAAATCATTGGATACAAGGAGAGTGGAACGCAAATCATCTGCTTTAACAGTTACAGGACGGCTATTTGCAGGCTCACCAATGTTTAAGACATCAATGGATTTTTCAAGATGAAGTTCACGCAAGTTGCCCTTATCGTCCTTGCGGTCAAAGTCATAGACGCGATAGGTGGTATCGCTAGACTGCTGGGTTTCAAGAATCAAGATGCCAGCCCCAATGGCATGCATGGTGCCACTTGGCACATAGAAGAAATCTCCAGCCTTAACAGGCACTTTTGTCAGCAAGTCATCCCAATTCTTGTCCTCGATTTGCTGGCGGAGTTCTTCTTTTGACTTGGCATTGTGGCCGTAGATAATCTCTGAACCTTCATTCGCAGCGATGATGTACCAGCACTCTGTTTTTCCAAGCTCGCCTTCATGCTCGAGTCCATAAGCATCATCTGGATGAACTTGAACACTGAGCCAGTCGTTGGCATCCAGAATCTTAGTCAAAAGCGGAAATACAGGCTCAGGACGATTGCCAAACAATTCACGGTGTTCTGCATACAAAGTAGCTAGATCTGTTCCCTCAAAACTACCATTGGCAACTTTAGAAACTCCATTTGGGTGAGCTGAGATGGCCCAGTATTCCCCTATTTTTTCACTTGGGATGTCGTAGCCAAACTCATCACGTAGCTTGGTTCCACCCCAGATTTTTTCTTGCATAACTGATTGTAAAAATAATGGTTCTGACATTTTATTCTCCTGTCTGATCTTTCTTCCTTCATTATAACAAAAAAAGAGTTCCATTTGAACTCTTTTTTACATCTTATAAAGCAGGGAGAAGATTTTATAAAAATAGTAAACAAATGTGCTCTACTCGATGCTTGCTCCATTGCTATCAATGACATCCTTGTACCAATAGAAGGACTTCTTCTTGCTACGTTTGAGAGTCCCATGTCCTACATTATCTCGATCTACATAGATAAAGCCATAGCGCTTATTCATTTCCCCTGTGCCAGCTGAAACCGGATCGATACATCTCCAAGTCGTATAACCAAGCAAGTCAACCCCGTCTTGGTAAATGGCATCTCGCATGGCCTTGATGTGGGCCTCTAAGTAAGTAATCCGATAGTCATCTGCTACATAACCATTCTCATCCGGTTTATCCATAGCACCGAGTCCATTTTCTACGATAATACTACACTAAAATCAAAAAGCATTATATAATAGTAATATGAAATCAACTAAAGAAGAAATCCAAGCTATCAAAACACTTTTAAAAGACTCTAGTACAGCTAAATATCATAAACGCCTTCAAATCGTTCTATTTCGTCTGATGGGTAAATCTTATAAAGAGATTATAGAGCTTTTAGACTGTAATCAAACAACGATTTGGCCAACTGTAAAAAAATATGAGGAGTTCGGACTCGATTCTCTCCTTAAAGAAACACGTGGTTGTCGTAACCATGCATATATGACAATTGAGGAAGAGAAAGCCTTTATTGCCCGTCATTTGAAGGCTGCAGAGGCAGGAGAATTTGTTACAATTGATGCCTTATTTCAGGCTTATACAAAGGAGTTAGGTCCTTCCTACACACGTGATGCCTTTTATCAACTCTTGAAGCGCCATGGTTGGCGAAATATTAGGCCACGTCCAGAACATCCCAAGAAAGCAGACGTTCAAACCATTGTCGCGTCTAAAAATAAAATCTCAATTCAAGAAGACAAGAAAGCGCTTTAAAACCAGTAGGCATTTTCGTAAGGTTCGCTTGATGTACCAAGATGAGGCTGGTTTCGGTAGAATCAGTAAACTGGGATTTTGTTGGGCTCCAATGGGAGTAGGTCCACATGTCCATAGTCACTATATACGAGAATTTCGCTATTGTTATGGAGCTGTTGATGCCCATATTGGAAGATATCATGAATCAACTTCAAGATGTTATACAAGGACTGGAGAAGGAGGTGATAAAGTCCATCGTTAATCGGAGATGGACTAGAATGCTTTTTGAAAGCATATGAGTATTATATGCAATTTCTTTATAATAAAAAGACCGAATTGCTCCGATCTTTTCAATAGTTCGTATTCTCAATTTCTGTTTTAAAAATAGCTAAGGTTAACGTCAAATGACTAAGCACCTTATTTCATACGATAAAAATCAATCACTAGACCAGCAGGACCTTTAACTAATAAGGACTCTGTTCCCCAATCCGTTTCACAAATACCGTGTAAAATCTCGACACCAATCTCTTTTAAACGTTGGTAATTCTGATTTAGATCCTCAACCTCGATATGAAGAATGATTCCTGACTGAAAGTTTTCCAAAGGAACCAAATGATTTTGAGACAACATCAGACAGTGACTGCCAATCGTAAACTGAGCAAAACCATCATCAGCATAATCTGCCTTTTTATCCAATATATGCTCCAAGTCAGTACAGACTTGGGGAACATTTGAAACGATAATATCTAATTGATTTAAATTCATTTACTCTCCTCCATAAAAAGACCGGATTGCTCCGATCTTTTAAAGTTCCGCTCTATGAAAATCAAAGAATAAAGTCTACAAGTTTCATATTTGATTTTCGGCGAGAGGAATTATTTAATTGCGCGTGATTGCAACCCTTCTTCTTCCAAGAAGAGACGGAATGGTACAAGTTCTTCTGCTTCGTATTTTTCCTTGAAGGCTTTAATAGCTTCTTCTGAGTGAAGTTTTGGATCCAATTCAAGTACTTCTACTGGAAGTGGACGGTGTGGAGTAATGCGAGCATCGATCACAATAGTTTTACCTTCTTTGTTGAGTTTAACAGCTTCTGCAACAACTGCATCGATGTCTTCGATACGGTCAACTGTAAATCCTACAGCACCTTGCGCTTCAGCGATTTTCGCATAGTCAGCATTAGAGAAGTCACAACCAAACAAGTGTTTGTTTGTGTCTTCGTATTTGTCCTTGATGAAGGCATATTTACCATTTGAGAAGACAACGTTGATAACTGGAAGGTCGTATTGAACGTTTGTGATAACGTCTGGGTAGCACATGTTGAATGCACCGTCACCCATGATGTTCCATACTTGGCGATCTGGATTGTCTTTCTTAGCAGCGATACCACCAGGAAGGGCAATACCCATTGTCGCAAAGAGTGGAGATGTACGCCACATGTTCTTAGGTGTCATGTGAAGGTGACGAGTAGATGTTTGAGTAGTGTCACCTACGTCGATTGAGTAGATAGCGTCTTGATCAGCATGTTTGTTGATTGCATTGTAAACTTGATACAATTGCAATTCACCCTCAGTTTTACCTTCGAGTTTGTTCATGTAATCACGCCAGTTTTGGTTGTTCTTCACGTTTGCACGCCACCATGGAGTAGATTCAACTGGATTCACTTTGTCAAGGATTGCTTTGGCTGCTTGACCTGCATCACCAAGGATTGAAGCGTCAAGGGCGTGACGTTTACCAAGTTTGTAAGGGTCAATATCAACTTGAATGAATTTTTCAGTGTTCTTGAATGCTTCGTAAACTTCAGCAAATGGGAAGTTTGAACCAAGGAAAAGAACTGTGTCTGCTTCAAAGACCACTTCGTTGGCTGGCTTCCAACCAACACGGTAAGCAGAACCTGTCAAACCTTCATAGTTCCATTCGAAAGCTTCAAAGTTTTTACCAGTTGTGATAATTGGTGCTTTGATTTTACGTGACAATTCAGTGATCACTTCACCAGCTTTAACACCACCGTAACCAGCATAGATAACTGGACGTTCAGCATTGTTCAAGATTTCAACAGCTTTGTCGATTTCAACTTCGTTCAAAGCAGGAGCGATAAATGAACGCTCGTATGAACCTGATCCATAGTATGAGTTTTCGTCGATTTCTTGGAAACCAAAGTTTACTGGGATTTCAACAACAGCTGGACCTTTTTTAGAGACTGCAGCACGGCAAGCTTCGTCGATTACTTTTGGTAATTGCTCAGCGTAAGCTACGCGTTTGTTGTATACAGCGATACCGTTGTACATTGGGTTTTGGTTCAATTCTTGGAAAGCATCCATGTTCAATTCATTAACTGGACGTGATCCAAGGATTGCTAGGAATGGAGTGTTATCCATAGCTGCATCGTAAACACCGTTAATCAAGTGAGTCGCACCTGGACCACCTGAACCAACTGCAACCCCGATTGAGCCACCGAATTTAGCTTGCATAACCGCTGCAAGAGAACCTGTCTCTTCATGGCGAACTTGCAAGAAGCGGATATCTTTGTCTTCAGCCAAAGCGTCCATCAATGAGCTGAGTGTTCCTGATGGGATACCGTAGATTGTATCTACGCCCCATGTTTTCAATACGTTAAGCATTGCTGCAGATGCAGTAATTTTTCCTTGAGTCATAGTGATAACTCTCCTTCAATTTTTTAGACTTGGAGAATACGATTACATAGAATTGGAAACGTTCTCCAAATTTTTACTATTCCACTATATCATATTTATGTTGACTTTTCTAAAAATCTGCTCAAAACTCTCTACTTTCTATTCTAATACAGTTTTGAAAGTGCTATCATTCCTGTTTTATAACAAAGGAAACTAGTCATTACTTTTAGTCTATTTTACTAAAATTTAGCAGAAGGGAACTGGTCAGAACAGATACTGAACTAAAGGCCATGGCTAGACCTGCCAGTTCTGGGTTGAGGGCCAGTCCAACACCTGAAAAGACTCCTGCTGCTATCGGAATTCCAACGACATTGTAGATAAAGGCCCAGAAAAGATTGAGCAGAATTCTATTAAAAGTTTTCTTACTCATGTCAAAGGCACGAACCACTCCTAGGAGGTTATTGGTTGTCAACACCAAATCTGCCGACTCGATGGCGATATCTGTTCCAGCTCCCATAGCAATCCCCACATCTGCTACACTAAGGGCAGGAGCGTCATTGATACCATCCCCAACAAAGGCTACTTTGCCAGCCGCTTGTAGTTTATGGATTTCATGGGCTTTTTCTTCTGGCAAGACACCTGCAATGACCTCTTCGATTCCTATTTGATCTGCAATAGCACGCGCCACACCTGCATTGTCTCCTGTCAACATGACTGTTTTAAGGCCACGTTTTTTTAGCTGACTGATGGCTAGCTTGGCATTTTCCTTGGAAATATCTTGCAAAGCAAGCAAGCCTTTGATTTCATTGTCAACAGCCAAAAATACAACTGTCTTAGCTTCTTTTTCCAGTTCTTCGAGTTTATCTTGATACTTACTTGAAATATCCATACCATCCAGCATTTTAGCATTTCCAAGCAGAACTTGTTTTCCAGCTATTTGCCCTGAGACACCTTTTCCGTGCAAGGCTTGGAAATTTTCCACAGTATGAAGCTCAAATCCAGTTTCAGTCGCTCGCTTAACAATAGCCTCAGCCAGTGGGTGTTGAGAAGCTTCTTCCAGAGAGGCTGCCAATCCAAGCACTTCTGTCTCGTCGCCAATAATATCTGTGACCACAGGTTTCCCTTCCGTCAAAGTCCCGGTCTTATCAAAGACAAGAGTTTGAACTTTCTGGATTTCCTGTAGAACCATTCCATTTTTGAGGAGAACTCCCATCTTGGCACTGCGTCCTGTCCCTACCATAAGGGCTGTCGGTGTTGCGAGTCCCAAGGCACAAGGACAGGCGATAATCAAAACCGCCACTCCGTAGAGAAGAGAGGATACAAAGCTAGCTCCAAGTACGACCACACTATCCCTGAGCAAGACAAACCAAACCCAAAAGGTCACAATCCCTAAAATAACAACTGCTGGGACAAAAATGCCTGAAATTTTATCCGTCAAGTCCTGAATCGGCGCACGACTTGTCTGAGCTTTCTTCACAAAATCCACAATCTGAGCCAAAACAGTCTCTGAACCAACTTTTTCTGCTCTAAAAACAAGTGTTCCACTATTATTGATAGTTGAGCCAATGACAGTATCTCCAACTGTTTTATCCACTGGTAGGCTCTCACCTGTCACCATAGACTCGTCAATACTAGAGATACCTTCTACTACGACACCATCAACCGCAATCTTTTCACCGGGACGCACTCGAATCAGGTCACCTACCTTGACTTGCTCCAAGGGGACTTGAACATAGTTATCCTCACGCAAGACTTCTGCAGTTTTAGCCTGCAAATCCAGTAATTTCTCCACAGCTTGGGAAGTATTTTTCCGCATTTTCTCCTCAAAAACGGCTCCCAAAAGAACGAAGAAGAAGATAAATGCAGCACTTTCAAAGTAAACGGGGAGACCAGCGAAGAGGGCAACTAAGCTATAGCCATAGGCTACTAGGGTTCCCAGCGCAACCAAGGTATCCATGTTGGCATTGTGCTTTTTAAAACTAGCCCAAGCACTTTGGATATAAGGACCACCTGCTACTAGCATAATCGGTGTTGTGGCTAAAAAGGTGCCCCAACGCAGGACTTGGTGACTAATTCCTCCTGTCGACATCCCAATCATGAGGATCACAAGAGGCACAGTAAAGATACTAGTAATCCAAAAACGCTGGATAAGTGATAAAGATTTTCGAGTCTTCTCAACAACTGTATAACTTCCCTTTTGCATCTTCATACCACAAGAAAATTCATGTTGACCTAATTCTTGAGGGGTAAAACGAATTGTCTTCTCTTCATCCACGCCGATTGGTTCCAAGAGGCCTTCTTCTTCAAACAGAATTTCCTTATAACAGTTTGAAGGTGTCACACGGTGAAAGGTGATCTCAGCAGGAACTCCTTTTTGCAGTTGAATGTGGGCTGGATGGTAGCCTTTGTCTGCTGTGATACGGATTTTTTGAACACCATTTTCAAGACTTGCTTTTACAATTTCAGTCATATCATTCTCCTATTCTACAATCATCTTACCGTGCATCATGTTCATACCACAAGCAAAGCCAAACTCTCCAGCCTGCTCAGGCGTGATTTCCACTACATACTCTTCCCCCATTGGCAGGTTCGCATGTACACCAAAATCTGGAAAAACAATTTGATCCAGACATGGTGAAGGATCCTTGCGGTCAAAGACAATGCGGGCTGGCACTGATTTCTTGAGAATAATCAACTCAGGCGTATAGCCTCCCATGACTTCCACTCGAATCTCTTGGTATCCCTTTTTTTGCTGGGCCTTTTGTCCAGATTTTTCAGGCTTTTTGAAAAACCAAAACAAGATAAACGCGATAAGGGCAATACAAATAATGGTTACAATACTATTTAACATGACGTCTCCTTTACATACAATTACATTTTACTTCTGTCACAGCGTTTGATTTCTTCTCAGAAATCACAGCTTCCAAGTCTTCTAAGTCAGCCTGAGTAAAATCACATTCAGTAATCAAATCAGCCAACAAGTTCTTAATCCTACGGGAACAAACCTTGTCCTTGATATCTTGGACAAGTAAATCCCGACTTTGATCCAAAGTTAAAAGGGCTGAATAGACAAAGGACTTGCCTTCTTTTTTCCGAGTCAAACACTCTTTCTCAACCAGACGAGCCAAAAGAGTTTGAATGGTTGACTTGGACCATTCGAACCGCTCCGCCAGAACCCTGATCAAATCCGTACTGGTCTGCTCCCCCTGCATCCAAATAATCTTCATGACCTGCCATTCTGCATCTGAAATCTGCATCATCACACCTCCAAAATCTACATTTGTCAATTATGTTTCTTAGTATACTCCTAAAGT
The DNA here is from genome assembly GCF_013276695.1 of Streptococcus sp. 4155. NCBI lineage: Bacteria > Bacillati > Bacillota > Bacilli > Lactobacillales > Streptococcaceae > Streptococcus > Streptococcus sp. 4155. Next base: position 11,603 of record NZ_VMLM01000004.1, on the reverse strand, counting down.
CTACATTTGTCAATTATGAAATCAATATTTTATTTGAAAAATAGGATTTTAATCATTTGAAAAACGATTTGCAGTCAAATATTACTATATAAACAATAAAAATATGCTATACTAAAGAAAAAAGAAAACAACCACTAGGGGTGCGTAAAGCTGAGATTAACGACTGTTAGACCCTTTGACTCAATCTAGGTAATGCTAGCTGATGGAAGTGGAAATGATAATGGGGACTAGCAGTCTTCTATTGCCTTCCTGAAACAGATTAGCTTGTTCTTAAGAATACAAACTTCAGTTGGTTGGGAGGTTTTAGATGACTTATTTACCCGTTGCTTTGACCATTGCAGGTACTGACCCTAGTGGTGGTGCTGGCATTATGGCTGACTTAAAGTCGTTCCAAGCTAGAGATGTCTATGGAATGGCTGTTGTAACCAGTCTTGTCGCTCAAAATACCAGAGGTGTTCAATTGATCGAGCACGTTTCTCCTCAAATGTTGAAAGCCCAATTGGACAGTGTCTTTTCTGATATTCCACCTCAGGCTGTAAAAACTGGGATGTTGGCAACTACCGAAATCATGGAAATCATCCAGCCCTATCTTAAAAAGCTGGATTGTCCCTATGTTTTAGATCCAGTTATGGTAGCGACTAGCGGAGATGCCTTGATCGACTCAGTTGCTAGAGACTATCTCAAAACAAACCTGCTTCCCCTTGCAACCATTATCACGCCCAATCTTCCTGAGGCAGAAGAGATTGTTGGTTTTTCAATCCATGACCCCGAAGACATGCAGCGTGCTGGTCGCCTGATTTTAAAAGAATTTGGTCCTCAGTCCGTTGTTATTAAAGGCGGGCATCTCGAAGGCGGTGCCAAGGATTTCCTCTTTACCAAGGATGATCAATTTGTCTGGGAAAGCCCACGAATTCAAACCTGTCACACCCATGGTACTGGATGTACCTTTGCTGCAGTGATTACGGCTGAACTAGCCAAGGGCAAGAGCCTTTACCAGGCAGTTGATAAGGCCAAGGCCTTTATCACAAAAGCCATCCAAGACGCCCCTCAACTCGGTCATGGTTCTGGCCCAGTCAACCATACAAGCTTTAAAGATTAAAAAAACTCTCTAGTTCCCACTTTAAGGGAATTAGAGAGTTTTTATACTCTTCGAAAATCTCTTCAAACTACGTCAGCTTCCATCTGCAACCTCAAAACACTGTTTTGAGCTGACTTCGTCAGTCTTATCTAAAACCTCAAGGCAGGGCTTGGGGCAAGCTGCGGCTAGCTTTCTAGTTTGCTCTTTGATTTTCATTGAGTATTAGTTAGGAAATAATGTCATGCAACTTTGTTAAAAAGGCTTGCGTTTTTGCCTCAATATCTTCTGCTTGCATCAAATCACGCACTACAGCTACACCAGCTATACCCGTGCCCATAAGCTGATCAATATTCTCTGATGTCAAGCCGCCAATAGCAACTACTGGAATGGCGACCGTTTGACAAATTGTTTTCAAGGTTGAAATCAGGGTGATAGGTGCATTTTCCTTGGTGGTAGTTGGGAAAATGGCTCCTGTCCCCAAGTAATCTGCACCTGATGTTTCTGCTTCCAGAGCTCTTTTAACCGTTTTAGCGGTGACACCTAGGATTTTATCAGGTCCCAAGACTTGTCGGGCAACCGAAACGGGTAATTCATCATCTCCGATATGCAGACCTGCTGCATCAACCGCAAGACAAACATCCAACCGATCATCGATTATCAAGGGTACCTGATAAGCATCTGTTATTTCCTTGACTTGTTTTGCCAGCTGATAATATTGATTGGTTGTGAGATTTTTTTCTCGCAATTGGACTATGGTAACCCCTGAACGGCAGGCCGTCTCAACTTTTGCAAGAAAGCTTTCCACGGAATCTTGATAACGATTGGTTACCAGATATAGTCTAAGTGCTTCTCTATTCATAAACCTCTCCTTTGATGGCATCTAGCCAATTTTCATCTCTTTTGAGGAGCGAAAGCTGATTGAGTACTTGGTAACGAAATTCTTCCGATCCCATTCCTTGAACAACTATTTTCTCAGCAGCGATATTGAGATAAGAGACTGCTAAGCAAGAAGCTTCAAAACCAGTCTTTCCTTGGCTGAGAAAAACAGCTGTTAAGGCTCCAACCAAGTCTCCTGTCCCTGTTATCCAGTCTAACTCTACACAGCCATTCTCCAATACAGCAACCTGATTCTTCGAAACGATAAGGTCCTTGGGGCCAGTGACTAAGAATGACATACCAGGATAGGTCTGACACCAGTCTTTCAAGACTTGAAGCAAATCCTCCGTTTCTTGATCTTTAGCACTCGCATCGACCCCAACGCCGTGGTGTTTTAAGCCAACAAGACTTCGAATTTCTGACATGTTTCCTTTAAGGACCGTTGGGCTATAGTCTAAGAGGTCTTTAACTAAGCTCTTACGAATGGAGGAAGCCGTTACGCCAACCGCATCTACTACCATTGGAAGAGAAACTTGAGCTGCATACGAGGCTGCCATGCGGATTGCTTTTTCCTTCTCAGCTGACAAATGCCCCAAATTGATGAAGAGAGCCTGACTTTGCTTAGTAAAATCAAGAACCTCACGGGGATCATCTGCCATGACAGGTTTGCATCCCAGAGCCAAAATCCCATTTGCCAGCATCTCACAAGAAATCTCATTGGTCATACAGTGAATAAGAGAACTCGTTTCCAGAGGAAAAGGATTTATCAATTCCTGCATCATTCTATCCTTTCACCAAAGAAATATCCCTGCACTTTTTTAAAGAATTCCTGCTTGATTAAAAATCGAAAAGCAATAAAGGAAATCGCTGTACCAATCAAGGTTGCTCCGAAAAATCGAGGAGTGTAGATAAACCAGCTAAGCTTAGCAGCCGATCCTGTAAAGAGTACCATAACAGGATAGGAAACAATAGAACCAATAATACCTGTTCCCACAATCTCTCCTAGAGCGGAATAATGAAATTTTCGACCATACTTATAAAAGAGACCTGCCAGGAGGGCTCCAAAAGTTGCTCCTGTAAGAGCTAAAGGTGGAATCCCTTGAGTCGTCATACGGATAAAGGCTGTGACTGTAGCCATAGCCAAAGCATAAACAGGTCCCATCATGATTCCTGCTAGAATATTGACTACACTGGACATCGGTGCCATTCCCTCAATCCGAAAGATAGGTGTAAGGACTACATCAAGGGCAATCATCATAGATAAAATGGTTAATTTGTGAACTTGTAATTGGTGCTTTCTCATGTTTATTATTCTCCTTTTTCTAAAGACTGTAAATCGCTCTTCCATGTCTGGTGTTGGTAGGCCATTTCCCAAAACTTGGCTTCCATATGAACACTGATGTGGAAGGCATCTAGCATTTTTTTCCTGTCTGTCTCGTCACTTTCTCGATAGAGTTGATTGACCAGCGCTCCCTCCTCTCTGATCTGCTGCTCTAACTCATCCGTAATATAAGTTTCAATCCATTGTTGGTAGAGAGGATTTGGTGATGGTTTAAGATTAAGTGATTTGCCTATATCATGGTATAACCAAGGACAAGGCAGCAAACTTGCAAAGGCAATGGCTAAGTTCGGCTCTGCAAATTGCCTATAAATATGTGAAATGTAATGATAACAGGTTGGAGCGATTGGATGTTGCTCCATTTCCTGGTCGCTGATTGCCAATTCCTTGAAAAATTGTTGGCGAATAAATAACTCACCCTCCACTAGACTCTGAGCATTTTGTTTCAGGAGTCTTTTCATCTCTTGGTTTGAAGTCTTATCAGCCAAAAGGTGATAGATTTCTGAGAAGGCCTTCAGATAGTAGGCATCCTGAATCAGGTAATAGCGGAAAATGGCAGGTTCTAAATTTCCCTCTTGTAATTGTAAAATAAAGGGATGATGAAAGGAAGCCTGCCAAGCTTCCTTGGATAATTCCATCGCAATATCTGTAAATTCCATAATAACTCCTTTATAAAAATAGACTGGTTTGAAGCAATAAAAAGAAAAGCAGGTAGATTAATTTTGTTTTTTTAGCAATATAAAAAGTCCGATAGCGATTCTCCACCTGTGCATGTTCGTCATATCCATGGGCAGACAGAGCTCTCAGGTAAAGATGGCGCCACCTAAAGACTGTCATCAAAACCTTGCTGTAAATCAAGGGCGACCAAAAATGCAGTTCTTGACCACGTAATAGGCAAGCTTCTTTGAGGGATTTGATTTCTTTCTGGATAAGGGGAAAGGAATTGAATACCACAATCAAGGCATAGGACCAAGAGCGTGATAGCCCCTTTTGAGCCAAGTACAAGAGAAGCTCTTTTAGTGAAATAGAGGAAATAAAGACAAGGCCAATACAAACGGTCACAAAGGCCCTCGTTCCAAGCATGACTGCCTGCGAAGCATCCCCATGTAACTGAACTGCCCAATAGTTGGCCAAAGATGGCAAAATGGCAAGTATGATCATCCAAGCTAACATTTTAAATCGACGGTAATAGAGCATAAAGAGAATACAGAATGCGACTACCGAAAGATTCAGAGCAATCGAAGGAATGAAAGATGTTTCCAAGGATAAAATCAGCAAGAAGAGACTGATAATCGGTGTCTGGGTTGCTACTTTGACCATACTATCTCACCTCCCCTTGAGCATTGCTACTCTGAGATGTGAGTGGTTTGGTAATTGTCACTGCTTTCACATGACTGAGACCCTGACTAGTCATCTCAATCCAATAATCAACCACAGAGATCAGAGGATCTAAACGATGGCTAATGATCAGAAAACTTCTTCCTTGATTTCTCTCCTCCACAATCCACTGACAAAAATAATGGCAAGCTCTATCATCCAAACCAGCAAAAGGTTCATCTAGCAAAATCACGGAAGCCTTACTGGTCAAGATGGTCAAGAGCTGAAGAATCTTTTGCTGGCCACCACTTAATTGATAAGGACTCTTATCGAGTGCCTGCTCCAGATCAAAATATCGTAAAGCTTGGAAAATTCGTTGATTTCTTTCAGAATCAGGTCCATCTAATTGAAGTTCTTCTCGCAGACTGACTCGGATAAACTGTTTCTCAGCTTCCTGAACAACACCCGTCAGGTCACGGTACAAACTCTTTTTCTTTTTCAGAACCGTCCCCTTCCAGGTAATGCGCCCCTTATACTTTTGAAATTGAAGAATAGAGCGAAAGAAGGTTGATTTCCCGACACCATTGTCACCCAGGATACAGGAAATCCCTTGATAGAATGTGAAATCAGCAATTGAAAAGAGGGGGCGATTACCAAGCTCACCAGTCACACGGTTCATATGGAATAGTTCCGGGCTAGAAGCAACTTCCTTTGAAGCAACCTGTGTCATCTCAGAAATAGGGATTTGATTTATTTCCCTTAGTTTTCCGTCTCTTAGCTCCACCATATGGTCGATATAGGCTTTATAGTCAGATAAATCATGGTCGCACAGGATGACTGTCTTCCCATCAAGAGCCAACTCTTTTAGAATCTCCAATATCTCGATTCTGCTCTTACGGTCAATGGAAGCGAAGGGCTCATCCAAGAGATAGACCCTAGGATTCATGGCAAAAATGACAGCCAGCGCTGCTTTTTGCTTTTCCCCACCTGATAGGTGATGAATGGGACGGTGTAAGATTGCCTCGCAACGACATTGCTGGACAACCTCTGCTATTTTAGAATCAATTTCCTGAAGGTGATAGCCGATATTCTCCAAGGTGAAAATCAGCTCCTCAAACAAGTTCTCCATGGTAAATTGATGATTGGGATTTTGCAAGAGAATACCAACCGTCTGGACACGTTCGATGATAGAAAGCTGACTGACTTCGCTCCCATCTATCAGTACTTGACCGCTATAGGGAAGAGAACTAACTTGGGCAATAACTTGAAAGAGGCTGGATTTTCCAGAACCACTGCTCCCAACCAACAAGGTAAAGGCTTGCCCATAAAAAGTAAAATCAATCGGTTCCGAAAAAATTGGGGACTGAATCTCCCGTAATTCCAGACCCATCTATGCTTTTCCTCCAGTTGCAAACTGATGATAGAGTTTGACAATGGCACGAACCAAGATGGTACAGAAGAAATAAACAGAAATAAAACGTACCACAAGTAAGGAAAGGACAAACGGAAGGGAAAAGGCGTAGTAACCTAACTTAATGTATTCATAGACAAAGCTAACAAGCGTAATCCCAATACTATTAGCAGTTAGAGAGAGCCAACTTCCATAGCGATTCTTAGTTACGATAAAACCAAATTCACTTCCCAAACCTTGAACCAAGCCAGACAAAAGAGCTCCTAGACCAAATTGGCTACCATAAAGGACTTCAGCAAGCGCAGCTAGCACTTCTCCAATCGTTGCACTTCCGACTCTCGGAACAAAGATGGCAGCAATGGGCGCAGCCATACACCAGAGACCGAAGAGGATTTCATTGGCAAAGGCCTGCAAACCAAGAGGTGTTAAGAGTAGACTGAGAATATTATACACATATCCTGAACCAACGAAAACCCCACCAAAAAAGATAGACAAGAAAGCAAGCAAGATAACATCTTTTAACTGCCATTTTTTCAACATAAAAAACTCCTTTTTTAAAGAAAAGTGGGGCACTCAAGAAGACCGACCTAAATACTTTGTATAGCAGATTGAATTTAGAACAGTACACAAGAATGCTAAAATATTTCTAGAAATTAATTTGAATTTTCTAATTGATTTGTTCGCATCTTATTTCAATCTACTATATCATCTTCATCCAGTTTCGTAAAAGAAAAAACTCTAATTACAGATACGAATTAGAGTTCAGCTTACAAGATTAGACAGTTCTTTTCGACATACGAAAAAAACATTTCACATTTCCCTTCGCCAGTCTTAACTGTATCAGGTTCAATGGGTATCATCTCAGCCTAAAGCACCCCAAATGCCTTTATTATTTAATTATGTGATTATTATAACACACATTTTATACTAGTTCAAGAAATTAAACTGGAAATACAGCCTTGCACTCACAAAGACAGCAGATCTTTCTTGGGTTAGATAGATACCTATTGTTCACTCATTTCCCGAACAGTTTTTTCTATATTTTTTGCATACGATATTGCCGAAATGATTGAAACGCCATCCATATTGGCCTTTATAATGTCTTTAATATGTTTCGTTTGTATCCCACCAATTGCAACTAAAGGCATTTGTGGCAATAGTTTTCTCATCAATTCAAGACCTTCATAACCTATAGCACCACCAGCATCATCTTTTGACTGGGTATCAAATACAGGCCCAACACCTACATAATCTACATATTCAACTTTTGATTGTTGAAATTCTTCTTCGTTTCTTATAGAAAGACCAATTATTTTATCTGGCATCAATTTTCTAATTTCATCAACACCAATATCATCTTGACCTACATGTACGCCATCGGCGTCAATTTCCATTGCTAAATCTATATCGTCATTAACGATAAATGGAACATTGTATTTTTTACAAAGTTCTTTAATTTGGATAGCTAGCTCAAGTTTTTCTAAGCCTTCTAAAGCACCCTCACCTTTTTCTCGAAATTGAAATAAGGTTATACCACCTTTTAAGGCTTCCTCAACGACTGTATATAGATTTTTTCCTTGGCAAGTAGTCGTTCCACAAATAAAATATAGTTTTAGTAATTCTTTATGAAACATCTTACTTCACTCTTTTGAATTCCTTTACATCTTCATCTGTAATCTCGTATAAGGCATTTATAAATTCAACTTTAAATGTCCCAGGAAGATGTCCATTTGGACGTTTTTCTGCCATTTCTCCAGCCATATTGTAAACTAACATTGCTGTTTCTAATGATTTCAATTCTTGACCTTTTTCTAGTCCGATAAAGCTTGCTACTACAGCTCCTAATAAGCATCCTGTCCCAATGACTTTTGGCATCATGGCACTACCATTATGAATCGTTACCACTTCTCCATTAACAGCAATCGCATCAACTTCTCCAGTCACTACTATTGGAATATGAAACTTAGCGTTGGCTGCTAGAGCAATCTCATCAATATTATCCACACCAGCACTATCTACTCCTTTAGATACCACATTTATCCCTACTAAAGAAGCAATCTCGCCAGCATTCCCCCTAATCGCAGCTAGTTTGTAATTGTTGATTAGATCATCTGCTACTTTTTTTCTATATTCTCCTGCTCCACAGGCTACAGGATCTAAAACTGCTGGGACATTATATTTCTCTGCAATTTTCAGAGCAGCTTGGTATAATTTCCAATTATCATCCGTTAAAGTCCCAATGTTAATCAATAATCCTCCAGCATATTTTAATAGATCTTCTAAGTCTGCTGGGTACTCGCTCATAGCTGGTGATGCACCTAGTGCTACTAATCCATTTGCTGTGAAATTTTTTACCACATCATTGGTGATGCAAATGACCAATGGTGCTTTTTCTTTTAATAATTTTAAACTTGTCATATTGAATTCCTTCCTTTTCACTTTATACGATCTACTGATTTCGGTTTATCTCTATCTTTCGTTAAGAAATTTTTCAGTTACATTGAATGATTTATACTCAATGAAAATCAAAGAACAAACTAGGAAGCTAACCGCAGGTTGCTCAAAGCACTGCTTTGAGGTTGCAGATAGAACACCATACCTACGGCAAGGTGAAGCTGACGTGGTTTGAAGAGATTTTCGAAGAGTATTAACTCATCAAATTTGTAAATATCATGAACCTTCTCTAGGCATCATAACCAATATCAAAAAAGGCTAATTCTAAAGCGACCGCTTGATTCCAGCGTTGCTGAAGTTCTGTCAAATCTTCTCGACCTTTTCCGACACGATTGAGTTCGTCAACCAGAAATTGAACCCACTCTGCAAAGAAAGGACCTCTGTGGAGATTGATCCATTCCGAATGAATATAGGCTTCAGGAAGAGCCAAAGCTTTAGAACCCCAGTCTAAATAGAGTCCTTCTGCAATGACTAGCATGACCAAAAGATGGGCATAATCTGATGAAGCCACTGCCGAGTACATTAGATCCTGAAAGGCTTTTGTTACAGGGTGCAAGCTCACTTCTAGATAGTCATTCTCAGATACGTTTAACTCTTTGAAAGCCTTTTGGAAATAGCCATCTTCATCTGCTTCAAGAAAGCCTAGTTGTTTGGCAAAACGAAGCTTGGATTCAAGCTGGTCTGCGTGGGCTACGCAGGAACCCAACATGGATAAGAAGGCATCAAAGAAGTGATAATCTTGAATCAGGTAGTCTTTTAAGGCCTTATTCTCAATTGTCCCTGCAAAAAGTTCCTTAACAAAACGATGATTGATTGCAGCCTGCCAATCCTTCTGACTGCTTTTTAATAATTCTCCAACAGTCAAACCTGGCTGAAATGTATAAACCTGTGTTTCCATATTTACTTCTCCTCTCTTTACTTGTTAGTAATTAATAAAACACCAAGAAATACCAAGTAAAATCGTAATTCCACTTGATCCTTTTAAAGAACATCGAGGGCATTTGCAGAGAGCTACCTAAACAAGCCTACCCAGTTTTATATAAACAAAAAAACTCCAATTACAATCAAGAATTAGAGTTGACTTACAAGATTAGACCGTTCATTTCACCATACGAAAAAAACTGTTCACATTTCCCTTCGCCAGTCTTAACTGTATCAGGTTCAATGGGTATCATCTCAGCCTAAAGCACCCCAAATGTCTTTATTATTTAATTACTAGACCATTATAACAGAAATTGAAAGCCCTAGCAAGATATTTGACCGAAAAATATCTTTATATAGTTTTTGATAGCGATTTATTCTTCCAATACACGAAGAAAAACCTCCACATTCAGTGGAGGCAATCTCTTTTATCAATACAATTTTAAGTCACGAGGGTCAACTGGGAAGGTTGGGTTGTATGGGTTGTGACGAAGTTTGAAGTGTTTGACATCTTCAATGGTCTGAGTTCCAGACAATTGCATAACTGTCTTCAATTCCGCATTCAAGTGTTCAAAGACTTGACGCACACCAACACTACCACCAAGAGCCAAACCATAAATAGCAGGGCGACCAATAGCTACCAAGTCTGCTCCTGAAGCCAAGGCTTTAAAGACGTGTTGACCACGACGAACACCAGAGTCAAAGACAATTGGCACACGTCTATCAACTGCTTCTGCCACTTCTTGAAGCGAGTCAAAAGCAGCTGGTCCACCGTCGATTTGACGACCACCGTGGTTGGTGACCCAGATACCAGAAGCTCCCGCAGCAAGCGAACGCTCAACGTCCTCACGGCATTGTGGTCCCTTGACATACACAGGAAGACCAGAGTATTCAGCGATAAATTCTACATCGCGTGGAGACAAGCGTTGTTTAGCTGATTTGTAAACAAAGTCCATTGATTTACCAGCACCTTCTGGCAGGTATTCTTCAACAATCGGCATGCCAACTGGGAAGACAAACCCATTACGCTTATCAACCTCACGATTACCCCCTACAGTAGCATCTGCCGTCAAGACAATCGCTTTATAACCTTCAGCCTTCACACGGTCCATGATGTGGCGGTTGATACCGTCATCCTTACTAAAGTAAAATTGGAACCAATGAGGTGTCCCTTGAAGGGCTTCAGAAATCTCTGGAAGGTCAACAGTAGAGTAAGAACTAGTTGTATAAAGAGAACCAAACTCATGCACACCACGCGCAGTCGCCACTTCACCTTGTTCATTTGCCAATTTATGAGCCGCAACAGGCGCCATAATGATTGGTGAAGACAATTTTTCACCTGCAAATTCAATCTCTGTACTTGGATTTTCTACATTGCAAAGTGTATGAGGCACGATGAGCTTGTGGTTAAAGGCACGGATGTTTTCACGTAAAGTGAATGTATCTTCCGCCCCACTGGCGATATAGCCAAAGGCTGCTTTAGGAATCACTTGTTGCGCCATTGGCTCCAAATCATAGGTATTGATGAAATCTACATGCCCTTCTGCATTGCTTGTTTTGTATGACATAAACTGTCCTCCTTGATTAAGTAAGCGTTTGCTTTTTACTATACATCTATAATAACTCTTTTTTCAATCATTTTCAAGAGTTTTGCTTAAAAACAATCTTATTTTTCATACAATATATTAGCCCTACTTTCCTTAAACTCTAAACTTTAGTCTATATTAAGTGAATCGTTGAGATTTTTTGCTGCCAGGCATTTGAACTACTTTTTTATTTGCTGATTCTATCTACTGATGCTATAAAAAACAAGTAAATAAGACACCAGAACATCCTCTAATAGGGCCTATGGACTTATATCAGTCATTTAGTTTTAAAAAGCGTTCCAACTTTTTCAAGATAGCCCAAGCTTGCTCAATAGGATTCAAATCTGGTGAATAAGGCGGTAGAGGTAAGAAAAAGTGTTTATCTTGGATGCAGAGTTCATCCAAAATGTTCTTGGGATCAAAACTAGCATTGTCCATGATAATAACATGAGGTGTTTTCAAAGCAGGTAGGAGTTGCGTTTTGAACCACTCCACAAAGAAATCGCTTGTCATGCTGTTCTTGTAAATCATGGGAGCTATAAACTCTCCGTCTACTTGTCCTGCAACAATTGAAGTTCGCTCAAAACGACGTCCGCTAATCTTTTCATAGACTTTCTCCCC